>NZ_JARXXY010000006.1:0-232645 GCF_029893845.1 Micromonospora sp. A200
CTAGGACTCACCGGTCCAAGGGGTGGGAGTGCTCACTCGCCCGCGGCTACCGGACGTCGAGTCTGCCTCCCAGCCGACCCGACACCTCCCATTAGGGGTGGGTCATGCGGAGGAGGTCGAGGGCCTCGTCGAGCTGGGTCTCGCTGAGCTTGCCGGAGTCCACGTGGCCCCGCGCGATCACCACCTCGCGGATCGAGATCTGCTTGGCCAGCGCCTCCTTGGCGATCGAGGCGGCCTCGTCGTACCCGAGGTGGCGGTTGAGCGGGGTGACGATCGACGGCGACCCCTCCGCGTACGCCAGGCAGACCTCGGCGTCCGCGACCAGGCCGACCACCAGCCGGTCGGCGAAGAGCCGGCTCGACGCGGCCAGCAGGCGGATCGACTCCAGCAGGTTGCGGCCCATCACCGGGAGCATCACGTTCAGCTCGAAGTCGCCCTGGGAGCCGGCGAAGGCGACCGTCGCGTCGTTGCCGATCACCTGCGCGCAGACCTGCCGCATCGCCTCGGCGACCACCGGGTTCACCTTGCCCGGCATGATCGACGAGCCGGGCTGGAGGTCGGGGATGCGCAGCTCGCGCAGGCCGGCGCGGGGGCCGGAGCCCATCCAGCGGATGTCGTTGGCCATCTTGTAGAGCCCGACGGCGACGGTACGCAGTTGCCCGGAGGTCTCCACCAGCGCGTCCCGCGCGCCCTGCGCCTCGAAGTGGTTGCGCGCCTCGGTCAGCGGCAGTCCGGTGGAGGCGCGCAGCTTCTCGATCACCTTCGCGGCGAAGCCGAGCGGGGTGTTGATGCCGGTGCCCACGGCGGTGCCGCCCAGCGGCAGCTCGGCCAGCCGGGGCAGCGCCCCCTCCAGCCGTTCCACGCCGTAGCGGACCTGCGCGGCGTACCCGCCGAACTCCTGCCCGAGGGTGACCGGCGTGGCGTCCATCAGGTGGGTACGGCCGGCCTTGACCACCGTCTCGAACTCCGCCGCCTTCTCCTCCAGCGCGCCGGCCAGATGCTTCAACGCGGGCAGCAGGTCCTCGACCACGGCCTGGGTGGCGGCCAGGTGGATGGAGGACGGGAAGACGTCGTTGCTGGACTGCGAGGCGTTGACGTCGTCGTTCGGGTGCACGTCCCGGCCCAGTTCGCGGCCGGCGAGGGTGGCGATCACCTCGTTGGTGTTCATGTTGGACGACGTGCCCGAGCCGGTCTGGAACACGTCGATCGGGAACTGGTCGTCGTACCCGCCGTCGGCCACGTGCGCGGCGGCGGTGGCGATCGCGGCGGCGACGTCCGCGCCGATCACGCCCAGCTCCCCGTTGACCTGCGCGGCGGCACCCTTGATCTGGGCCAGGGCCTTGATCTGCGCCGGCTCGATGCCGCGCCCCGAGATCGGGAAGTTCTGCACCGCGCGCTGGGTCTGCGCCCGCCACAGCGCCTCGGCGGGCACCTCCACCTCGCCCATCGAGTCGCGTTCGATCCGGTAACCCGCTGCCTCTGGAGTCGTCACGCGTACCATCCTGCCGCGCCCAGCGCCGACTCGCAGATGATCGCTCAGTCCAGCTTCGCCAGCAGCCGGACGACCTCGTGCTGGTCCGGCGACTCGACCTGACGGAACAACGCCAGCGCCCGCATCCAGTGCGAGCGGGCGGCGGTCGGGTCGGTGGCCCGCAGGCAGCGGGCGATGCCGTCGAGCGCCCGCGCCTGCTCGTAGCGGGCACCCAGCCGGGTGGCGTCGGTGAGCACCCGGCGGTGCAGATCCAGCGCGCTGGGGACGTCGCCCTGGTCGAGGATCGCCCGGGCCAGCAGGTTGCGCGACGCGCACTGGCCGATCCGGTCGCCCACCTCCATCATCGCCACCAGCGCCTCCCGGTGCAGGGCCGCGGCCCGCTCGGGCCGCCCGTCCTCCCGCTCCATCACGCCGATCTCGTTGCGCACCTCCCCCTCGCCGTACCGGTTGCCCGTCTGTCGCTTGAGGTGCAGCGCGACCCGCAGGAGTCGGCGGGCGGGTGCCAGGTCGCCCATCCGGTGCCGGATCATGCCGAGATGCCCGACGGCGTGCGAGGTCTGCCGGATGTCCTGCGTCTGGCGAGCCAGCAGGAGGTGCAGCCGGGCGGTGTGCAGGGCTTCCTCGTACCGGCCCCAGCCGAGCAGTGCCAGGCAGAGGTTGTTCTGCAGGTTCGTCAGCTCGGCCGCGTCGTTCAGGCCGGTGATCAGGGCGAGCGCCTCGTCGAACTTGGCCTTGCCCTGCCGGTACTCGCCGTTGCCCGCGTACGAGGCGCCGAGGTTCCACAGCGTGCTGAGCACCTCGCCCCGCAGCCCGAGCCGGCGGCGCAGGTCCAGGGCCACCTCCATCAACCGGATCGCCTCCGGGAAGCGGGCCAGGCGGTAGTACGCCGAGGAGAGGTAGTTCAACATGATGGCGATGGCCACCTCGTCGCCGAGCTCCTCGGCGACCCGGAGGCCTATCGTGTGGGTCTCGATCAGCTCGTCGAGGTGCCCGCCGTCGAAGTTGGGCCGCCAGCAGGCCCGGGCCAGCTGCCAGCTCCGCGCCGGGAAGCCCTCCTCCTCGGCCAGCCGGACCAGGGCGGTGAGCGGGGCCAGGTTCTCCTCGAACCAGGCCCGCCCCCCTGCCGCGCAGGCGGCCACCAGGTCGGGCCGGGTCGGGGTGACAGCCGGGAGGGTGGGGCGGCTGCCGGCCGCCTCCAGCGTCCACGCGATCGCCACCGCCACGTGCAGGTGGTGATCGAGCAGGCGGGCCAGGGCGTCCCGGCGCTCGGCGGCGCGGTCCGTCTCGGCGAGCAGCAGCCGGGCGTACTCGCGGATCAGGTCGTGCAGCCGGTACCGGCCCGGCTCGACCTCCTCGGCCAGGTGCGAGTCGACCAGCTCGTCGAGCAGGTCCTGCGTCTCGGGCAGCGGCAGCTCGGCGAGGGCGGCGGCGACCCGGTTGTCGAACCGTACGCCGGGGTGCAGGCCGAGCAGCCGGAACAACCGCTGGGCCGCCGGCGACACCTGGGCGTACGACAGGGCGAACGCCTGCCCCACCGAGCGGTGCCCGGCGGCCAGCTCGGCCAGCGGGCCGCCCCTGGTGACCAGCCGCTCGGCCAGGTCGGCGACCCGCCAGCGGGGCCGGTGCGCCAACCGCGCGCCGGCCAGCCGGATCGCCAGCGGCAGGTACCCGCAGCGGCGCACCACCTCGGCCGCCTCCTGCGGTTCGGCGGCCACCCGCTCCTGGCCCGCCACCCGGCCGAGCAGTTCGATGCCCTCGTCCGGGTCGAGGACCGGCAGGGAGAAGGGCCGCCCCTCGTCCAGGCCGACCAGCCGGCGACGGCTGGTGATCAGTACCAGGCAGTCCGGGCCGGTGGGCAGCAGCGGCGCTACCTGGTCGGCACCGGCGGCGTTGTCCAGCACCACCAGGGCCCGCCGGCCGGCCAGCTCGCTGCGCCACACCGCGAGCCGGTCGTCCAGGTCCAGCGGGACCCGTTCCGTTGGCACCCCGAGCTGGCGGAGCAGCGTGGCCACCGCCGCGGCGGGCGTCAGCGGGGTCCGTTCGCTGTGCCCGTGCAGGTCCACGAAGAGGTGCGCGTCCGGGTAGCGGTTCGCCAGGGCGGCCGCGACGTGCACCGCCAGGGTGGTCTTGCCGCTGCCGGCCATCCCGTCGATCAGCTGGATCCGGGCGCCCTCCTCCTCGATCTCCTTCACCAGGCGGGCCATCGTCTGCTGCCGGCCGGTGAAGTCGCTGATCGCCCGGGGCAACGACCGGACGGGGGCCACCGGCCGGTTCTCCGGCCCGCCCAGCGCCAGGTCGCCGGCGAGCACCCGCTGGTGCAGCTCCTGCAACGCCGCGCCGGGTTCGATGCCCAGCTCCTCGGCGTAGATCCGCCGGCCCTCCCGGTAGACCGCGAGGGCGTCGGCCTGCCGTCCCATCGCGGAGAGGGCGAGCATCAGCTGGCCGCGCAGCCGTTCCCGCAGCGGGTGCCGGTCGACGCTCTCGGCCAGCTCGTCGACCAGGTCGGCGGCCTGCCGCAGGCGCAGCTCGACGTCGACGCACTCCTCCAGGGCGGCGAGCCGCTGCTCGTCGAGGGTCTGCGACCGCCTGCGCACGGCCCGGCTCCGGATGCCGCTCAACGCCGGCCCGCGCCACAACCCGAGCGCCCGCCGGTAGTGCCGGCGCGCCTCGGCCGGCTGCCCGGCCGCTACCGCGGCGCGGGCGGCCTCGACCGTACGGGCGAAGACCTCGAAGTCCAGGTCGGCCGGTTCGACGCGGATGCCGTAGCCGACCGGGTCGGTGACGATCACATCGGCCGGCAGGCCGAGCGCGGCGAGCCGCTGGCGCAGCCGCGAGACGCAACTGTGCAACTGGGCCTTGGCGGTGGCCGGCGGGCGTTCCTCCCAGACCGCGTCGACCAGTTCCTCCACCGGTACGACCCGACCGGCACGCAGCAGCAGCATGGCGAGCACGACCCGGTCCCGACCTGCGGTGACGGTGGCCTCGCCGCCGCCGACCCGCAGAGGTCCCAGGATCCCGAACCGCATCCGCTCCCCCCGCGCGCCGTGGTGCAACTTCCCGCAGCGTAGCCCGCCGGTGCCGGCTCGCCCCGTCCAGGCGATAGCGATCCGATAGCGGAACGACAGTGGCGGAGCCGAGACTCTTCGTGGGTTGTCGGTGACGACATCCGACGGGGGCGGTGCGCCCGGCCGGCGAACACCCGGTTGGGCGCACCGATGTCGACGTGCGGCAGGCGAGCAGGGACGCTAGGCGTCCCGCCGCCCACCTCCCCCGGCGTCCGCGAAGCGCCGGCGTCCGGCCGAAAGTCGGGCGCGCCAGCCCACTCACACACTTAAGATCATCACGATCCTCTCACTCCCACCGGAGGCTTCCACCTTGCCCGAAAACGGCGGTTCCACCGGCGTGCCCACCGCACGCCGCCGACGCGTACCGCGCCGGTTCCTTATGGCAGGCCTCGCGGCCCTGCTCACCACCACGGGCGCCCTGGCGGTCACCGGCCAGCCGGCGTCGGCCCTGCAGAACTACGTCCAGCCGGTCGAGGTGGCCTGGACCGACAACGCCCAGCCCACCCGGTCCTTCCCGGCCGAGGACGCCGCCCTCCCGGTCGGCAGCTGGCAGACCGCCGCCGGGGACAAGCACACCTCCCGGGCGTACTTCACCTTCGACCTCAGCCCCTACCTGGGGCAGCGGATCATCAGCGCCCGAGCGGTGGCCGGCGAGCGGTCGGTCAACGACTGCGACAAGCCGCGCGAGCTCCAGCTCTGGCGGACCGAGAACCCGACCACCGCACCCACCTGGAAGTCGGCGCCCGCCGCCGTCAAGAAGCTCGCCGACCTCGACGTCCCCGGCGCGCCCTGCCCGTCGACCTACCTGACCACCCTGGTCACCGACGAGGTGCGCGCGGCGATCGCGGCGAGGCAGAGCAGGATCACGTTCATGCTCCGCGTCGGCGAGCACGAGAACGGCCTCCAGTGGGGTCGGCGGGTGAACACGCTGGGCGTCTCGCTGGAGCACAACCACGCGCCGAACGCCCCCGACAAGCTCAGCGCCGGCGGCCTCGCCTGCCGGGACGACCTGTTCATCGGCACCACCCGGCCGGAGTTCCAGGCCGAGGTGACCGACCCGGACGTCAACGAGACCGGCGGCGGTGACCAGCTCACGGCGACCTTCGCCTGGTGGCCGGTGGACCGGCCCGCCGAGCGGACCGAGTTCGACTACTCAGCGTCGATGCCCTCGGGCTACCGTTTCCGGTACACCGTGCCGGACGGGGTGATGGTGCACGGCGGCACGTACGCTTTCACCGTCCGTGCCACGGACCAGTACGGCGACACCTCGGACTGGGCGTCGGAGTGCCGGTTCACCGTCGACACCCGGGTCCCGGCGCGGCCGATGGTCAGCTCCAGCGAGTACCCGGCGGCGCCGTATGAGCCGACGGCCTTCGGGCCGGGCATCCCCGGTACCTTCACCTTCTCCCCAAACGGCTCGGACGACGTGGTGAAGTACGAGTACACGAGCTGGGACAGCGGCTTCGGTACGGTGCCTGCCGACGGTCCCGGCGGCACGGCAACCGTCAAGTACACCCCGAAGAATGCCGGTCACCACCGGCTCGAGGTGTCCAGCATCGACCGGACCGGCAACCACTCCGCGACCACCATGTACGAGTTCTACGTCCGGCAGACCGCCCCGCGGATCACCGACGGGAACCCGACCGGCGGATTCGGCGAGCCCCGCGAGCTGACCTTCACGCCCGGCATGGAGAACGTGGTCGAGTACAGCTGGCAGTTCAACGACGGCGAGCCGGCCACCGTGCGGGCCGACGCTGACGGCACCGCGAAGGTGACCGTCACGCCCCGCCGGGGCGGCGCCAACATGGTCACGGTCACCAGCCGAACCTCGGACGACCTGCCCAGCGGCACCGGCGAGTACTACTTCTACCTGGCCAGCACGCCGACCATCTCCTCGCCGGACTTCCCGCTGGACGGCAGTGACGGCCCGCTCGCCGGCACGCCCGGCACGTTTACCTTCGCCCCTGGCATGCCCGGCGTGACCGAGTATGTCTGGTCGGTCGGCGGCGGTGCGCACCACACGGTAGCGGCGAAGGAGGACGGCACCGCCACCGTTGCGTACACCCCGACGGAGGCCGGCTTCCAGTGGATCGAGGTGTTCAGCCGGACCGCCGACGGAGACGAGTCGGAGACCGCCTCGGGATACTTCATGATGTTCTCGCACGCCCCCGAGGTCACCTCGTCGGAATATCCCGCCTACCAGGAGAGTGGCGGACCGGGCATGACCGGCCAGTTCACCTTCCGTCCGGCTCGCGACGGCGTCACCGGCTACGTCTACGACTTCGGCGACGGCCCGAAGACGGTGACGGCGGCGGCCGACGGTACCGCCACCATCGATTGGACCCCACAGTCGTACCGGGTGGACACGAGGGGCCTGGTGCGGCTCAAGGTGCGCGAGAAGATCGGCGACATCGTCTCCGACGAGACCGAGTACGGCTTCTACCTCGGCAAGCTGGCACCGACGGTGACCAGCCAGGACTACCCGCCGAGCGGCGAGGTGGGCGGCCCGGGGATCGCGGGTAGCTTCACGCTGACCGCCCACGTGCCGGGCTCCACCGAGTTCGTTTACCGACACGGCACCGAGGAGAAGACCGTGCCGGCCGGTCCCGACGGCACCGCCACCGTCACCCTCACCCCGACCGAGGTCGGTGGCAACTACCTGTACGTCTCCAGCCGTACCGACTCGGGCATCACGTCCGGAGAGGGCGTCTACTACTTCACCGTGGCCAACCCGAACTGACGGGCGACACGAAAAGGGGCGCCGGGCGGAATCCCGCCCGGCGCCCCTTTCGCGTACGTGAGGGGTCAGCGGCGCCCGACGGTCAGCACCGGCTTGGTGACCTCGGCGAAGAAGTCGTTGCCCTTGTCGTCGACCACGATGAACGCCGGGAAGTCCTCGACCTGGATCTTCCAGACCGCCTCCATGCCCAGCTCCGGGTATTCGAGCACCTCGACGTGCTTGATGCAGTCCTGGGCCAGGCGGGCCGCCGGGCCGCCGATCGAGCCGAGGTAGAAGCCGCCGTGCTGGTGGCAGGAGCGGGTGACCTGGGACGAGCGGTTGCCCTTGGCGAGCATCACCTGGGAGCCGCCGGCGGCCTGGAACTTCTCCACGTAGGCGTCCATCCGGCCGGCGGTGGTCGGGCCGAACGAGCCGGAGGCGTAGCCCTCCGGGGTCTTGGCCGGGCCGGCGTAGTAGACGGCGTGGTCGCGCAGGTACTGCGGCATCGGCTCGCCCGCGTCCAGCCGCTCGGCGATCTTCGCGTGGGCGATGTCCCGGGCGACGACCAGCGGGCCGGTCAGCGACAGCCGGGTCTTCACCGGGTACTTCGACAGCTCGGCGCGGATCTCGTCCATCGGCCGGTTGAGGTCGACCTTGACGACCAGCTCGGCGTCCAGCGTCTCGTCGGTGACGTCGGGCAGGAACCGGGCCGGGTCGGTCTCCAGCCGCTCCAGCCAGACGCCCGACGGGGTGATCTTGGCGACCGCCTGCCGGTCGGCGGAGCAGGAGACGGCGATCGCCACCGGGCAGGAGGCGCCGTGCCGGGGCAGCCGGACGACCCGCACGTCGTGGCAGAAGTACCGGCCGCCGAACTGCGCGCCGATGCCGAAGTTGCGGGTCAGCTCCAGCACCTGCGCCTCCAGCTCCAGGTCCCGGAAGCCGTGCGCGGTCATCGAGCCGGCGGTGGGCAGCGCGTCGAGGTACTTGGCCGAGGCGTACTTGGCGGTCTTCAGGGCGTACTCGGCGGAGGTGCCGCCGATGACGATGGCCAGGTGGTACGGCGGGCAGGCTGCGGTGCCGATGAGCCGCAGCTTCTCCTCCAGGAACTGCATCATCCGCGTCGGATTCAACAGCGCCTTGGTCTCCTGGTAGAGGTAGGACTTGTTGGCCGAGCCGCCGCCCTTGGCCATGAAGAGGAACTTGTACGCGTCCGGGTGCCCGTCCGGGTCCTCGGCGTAGAGCTCCACCTGGGCCGGCAGGTTGCTGCCGGTGTTCCGCTCGTCCCACATGGTCAGCGGGGCGAGCTGCGAGTAGCGCAGGTTGAGCCGGGTGTACGCCTGGTAGACACCGCGCGAGATCGCCTCGGCGTCGGCGCCGTCGGTGAGCACGTGCCGGCCGCGCTTGCCCATCACGATCGCGGTGCCGGTGTCCTGGCACATCGGCAGCACGCCGCCGGCGGCGATGTTGGCGTTGCGCAGCAGGTCGAGCGCGACGAACCGGTCGTTCGGCGAGGCGGCCGGGTCGTCGATGATCGACCGGAGCTGGGCCAGGTGGGCGGGGCGCAGGAAGTGGGCGATGTCGTGCATCGCCTCGGCGGTCAGCGCGGTCAACGCGGCGGGCTCCACGGTGAGGAACCGACGGCCACCCGGGCCGTTGACGACATCGACGCCCTCGTCGGTGACCAGGCGGTACTCCGTCTGGTCCGGACCGGTCGGCAGCAAGGGGGCGTACGAGAACGCGGCGGCACTGCTCATGACGGGAAAGCCTAGGGCAGACCGGTCGATCGGTGGCACCCGCCGGGTGCGTCGTGGGATGCCGCTCTCACCCGGGGCGGGGCCCGCCGCGCTCAGCCGTCGTTTTCACCCGGGTCGGGGCAGAGTTCCCGCTTCGGCCCGCAGTCCGGTTGCTCCCCGGGGCCGCCCCCGGTGGCAGGGCCGGGGGAACCTCCGGTGTCGGGGCCGGGGTCGGGGACCCCGCCACCGTCGGGCGGCGGCTCGGCGCCACCACCGCCGAACCGGACGTACCCGATCTCCCGCCCCTCGCCGATGATCATGCCGTCCGGCCCGACCGCGAGCGCGTTGGCGCTGGTCCGCAGCACCACCAGTTCCCGACCGGTCCGCGGGTCGAGTGCGACCAGCCGGTTCGGCTTGTCCTGGGTGACGATCGCCGCGTACGGGGTGAGCGCCGCGCCCGCCCGGTCGCCGGCGGGGCGGTTCCAGCGGACCCGGTCGACGCCCAACTCCCGGCCGACGACGGTGTCCTTGTCGGCGGTGCGCACCAGCGCGTACCGGTCGTCGACGGCGAGCAGCTTCTCGCCCTCCGCGTCGACGAGCAGCAACCGCCCGTCGTACCCGTCGATGACCGCCTCCCGGCCGTCCGGCGCCACGCCGATCAGCACGTTCCGCGCGCCCTGCGGGTCCTCCCGCTGCACGCAGCCGGCGCTGTCGGCGGTGCGCAGGTTGACCCCGGCCTTGCGCCACGCCTCCTGGCCCGTGGCCGGGTCGCGGGCGGAGATGGCGTACTGGCAGGTGCCGTCCCGGGAGACGGCGCTGATCCGCAGCATCCGGCCGCCGATCACGGCGAGCCGCTCGTCCCGCCCGGGCTCGACGTTCTGCACCACCCGCCCGGTGGCGGTGTCCACCACGTGCACCCGGCCGTCGACCGGGAAGCCGAGCAGCGGCGGCACCGACTCGGGGCCGGCCACCCCGCCGTCGATCCGGGGCGCGGTGAGCCGGCGGGTGCCGAGCAGGTTGGGGTTGTCGGCGAACAGGCCGGTGCTGACCCCGGGCAGGAACGCCGTCCAGAGTGGCCGGGTGCCGCGCGGGTCCCAGGCGGTCAGGGTGCAGTCGGTCGGCTCGACGCAGTGCGCGTCGAGCAGCATGTTCCGGTACGTCCAGACGGCCACCGCGTCGTCGTCGCGCCGGCGCACCACCCCGGTCGTCGGGTCGAGCAGTTCGTACCCCTTGACCAGCAGCTTGCCCACGGCGACGACCGGGTCCCGGGTCCCGCCGGCCACCGCCGCCCAGTCCGCCTTGCGCTCCCAGAGCTGCGTGCCGGTGGCCAGGCTGCGCGCCTCGACCCGGGTCCTCTGCTCGATCACGACGGTGTCCCCGGCGATGGTCACGCTCTTCGGGGTGCCGCCGATGCGCTGCTGCCAGACCACGTCCGGGTCGGAGATCGGCTGCCGCCGGTCGACCCAGTCCCAGATCGCGGGGAACGGGTTCCAGACCCCGGTGGCGGTGAGCACGACCACGGTGACGAGCCCCAGCAGCAACCAGCCGCGTACGCCAAGGCCCTTCACACCGCACACGGTAGCGACGATCACCGAACTCCCCCGGCCCCGCGCCGGAGTGTCGCCGCCCTTTCTGCGCGCCGGCCCGGGTGCCGGGGCTGCCCGGCGCGGGAGCGCGGGGCGTCAGCGGGGCGCGGCGGCGGAGCGGACCAGGGGCAGGACGCGGTACGGGATCTGCTCGGCCAGCGCGATGATCGTGGAGGCGCGGCGGATGCCCTCGTACGAGACGATCTGGTCGATCACCCGCTGGAGGTCGGTGTTGGACCTGGCGACGATCCGGCAGAGCAGGTCGCTGGAGCCGGTGATGGTGTGCGCCTCCAGCACCTCGGGGATGGCCGCCAGGTGGGCGGTCACCGCGTCGTGGCCGTGCCGCTGGCTGATCTCCAGGGTGACGAAGCTGGTCACCCCGAAGCCGATCGCGGCCGGCGAGACGTTCGGCCCGAAGCCGCCGATCACCCGCCGCTCGACCAGCTTGTCCAGCCGGGCCTGGACGGTGCCCCGGGCCACCCCGAGCCGGCGGGAACACTCCAGCACCCCGATCCGCGGCTCGTCGGCGAGCAACTGGATCAACCTGGCGTCCAGTTCGTCGAGCTGTACATCCTGCCCAGCGTTCATGTTTCAACACTCTACCGAATGTGCAGGATGACCAGCGGAAACGGCGACGGTTGCCCAGTGCGCCGGATCACGGCGATCCTCCTGGCAAGAGCATCGGAAACACCGCGGCGGCCCACGAGGCCGGCCGGTACGCAAGGGAGGACACCATGACCCAGGCGATCGACCGACCCCAGTCGACCGAGGAGGTCGACGTCGACGCCCTCGTCGGCGCCGTCGACCACGACATCACCCGGGACCCGTTCCCGGTCAAGGGCCTCGACCACGTGCACTTCCTGGTCGGCAACGCCAAGCAGGCCGCGCACTACTACTCCACCGCCTTCGGCATGACCTGTGTGGCGTACCGGGGGCCGGAGCAGGGCTACCGGGACCACGCCCAGTACGTGCTGACCAGCGGCTCGGCCCGGTTCGTGCTGACCGGCGCGGTCCGCCCGGACGCCGTCGGCGCCGACCACGTCGCCAAGCACAGCGACGGCGTCTCCGACATCGCGCTGGAGGTGCCGGACGTCGACGCCGCGTACGCGCACGCCACCGCGCAGGGCGCGACCGGCCTGGTCGAGCCGCACGACCTCACCGACGAGCACGGCACCGTGCGGATGGCCGCCATCGCCGCCTACGGCGACACCCGGCACACCCTGGTCGACCGGTCCCGCTACACCGGCCCGTTCCTGCCCGGCTTCGTCGCCCGCGGCCCGATCGTGGACCGCCGGCCAATGATCGACGCCGGCCTCCAGCCGAAGCGCTTCTTCCAGGCGGTCGACCACGTGGTCGGCAACGTCGAGCTCGGCCGGATGGACGAGTGGGTGGAGTTCTACAAGCGGGTCATGGGCTTCTCGAACATGGCCGAGTTCGTCGGCGACGACATCGCCACCGACTACTCGGCGCTGATGAGCAAGGTCGTCGCCAACGGCACCCGCAAGGTGAAGTTCCCGCTCAACGAGCCGGCGATCGCCCGCAAGAAGTCGCAGATCGACGAGTACCTGGAGTTCTACCAGGGCCCGGGCGCCCAGCACATCGCCGTGGCCACCAACGACATCCTGGCCAGCGTGGACGCGATGCGGGCCGCCGGCGTCGAGTTCCTGGACACCCCGGACTCCTACTACGACGACCCGGAGCTGCGCGCCCGGATCGGCGAGGTCCGGGTGCCGATCGAGGAGCTGAAGTCCCGCAAGATCCTGGTCGACCGGGACGAGGACGGCTACCTGCTCCAGATCTTCACCAAGCCGGTGCAGGACCGCCCGACCGTCTTCTTCGAGCTCATCGAGCGGCACGGCTCGCTCGGCTTCGGCAAGGGCAACTTCAAGGCGCTCTTCCAGGCGATCGAGCGGGAGCAGGAAGCGCGCGGCAACCTGTAACACTGTCGAGCGTGACGCAGCCTCCGACGTACCCGACGCCGCCGGCCGGTGGGCCCTCGCCCGCCGCCGGCGGCTTCGCGCCGCCCTCCGGTCCCACCCCCCAGGGGTACGCCGTCCCGCCGCAGCCCGGCCCGTACTCCGGCCTGCCGACCTATCCGGCGGGGCCGCCCGGCGCGCCGCCCCGGCTTCCCTTCCCGGCCGTGCCGGTCGCACCGAACGGCCAGCCGCTGGCGAGCTTCGGCGACCGGCTGCTGGCCGTGCTGATCGACGGTCTGGTGATCATGGCGGCCTGCATGGTCGTCATCGTGCCCGCGGTGATCGCCTTCTTCGTCTGGATGATGCCGGACCTGACCGCCACCGCGCCCGACGGCACCCTGGAGTCGGACCCGTTCGCGGACTTCCTGCTGCCCTTCCTGGCCCTGGAAGCCGCGATCTTCCTGTTCGCTCTCGGTGTCACCTACCTGTTCCACGTAGAAATGATGTTCAAGACCGGGCAGACGGTCGGCAAGCGCGTGATGAAACTGCGCGTGGTGCCGATCGACCCGACCCAGCGGCTCGACCGCAGGGCCGCGGCGAAGCGGTGGCTCGCGCACCAGGTCGGCGGGTCGTTCATCCCGGGCTTCAGCTACCTCGACGGCCTCTGGCAGCTCTGGGACAAGCCCTGGCAGCAGTGCCTCCACGACAAGTTCGCCCGCACCGTCGTCGTTAAGGTGTCCGGGTGAGCGTTGAACCAGGCTGGTACGTCGACCCCGCCGAGCCCACCACCAGGCGTTGGTGGGACGGCGAGGGTTGGGTCGGCGCGCCCGTCCCGGTCGACGTCACCCCGCCCGAGGGCCCACCGCCGCCGGAGCCGCCGCCCGCGCCCGAGCCGCCGGCCTCACCGGCCGTGCCGGCCACCGGGTTCCCGGCGCCCCCCGGTCCCGGCCCGGGGGGTGTCGGCGCACCGCACGGCCAGGGCGTCCCGCCCGGCGTCGGACTGCCGCCCGGCCCGGGCGCGGGCCATCCCCAGGGGCCGCCGCCGGGCTGGCCGTACCCCACCTGGCCGGGGCGCCCGCCGGAGCCGCGCCCGCACGGCCTGCCGCTGGCCGGCTACGGCGCCCGACTGGTCGCCCGCCTGATCGACCTCGGTCTGCTCCTCCTGCTCAACGTGCTGGTCAACGGCTGGTTCGTCTACCGGTACGTCCGCGAGCTCTCCCCCGCCCTCGACGAGGCGTGGCGGCGGGCCACCACGGGCGACACCACCAACGCGCCGCTGCCGGCCCCCGGTGAGCAGGCGGCCGGCCTCCAGATCGCCATCCTGGTGATCGCCACCGCGCTCTGGTTCGCGTACGAGGTGCCGGCGATGGCCGCCAGCGGGCAGACCTTCGGCAAGCGGGTGATGCGGATCCGGGCGGTGCCCGTCGAGGCGGACCAGCCGCTCGGCTTCGGCCGGGCGACCCGCCGGTGGAGCACGCTGGGCATGCCCACCCTGCTCTGGTACTGCTGCGGTTTCGGCCTGCTCCTCCAACTCGTCGACGCGGTCTCGGTCCTCTTCGACCACCCGCTGCGCCAGGCGCTGCACGACAAGCGCGCCCAGACCGTCGTGGTGCGGCTGCCGCAATCCGGCGGTCCCGCCACCCCCGCCACCCCGCACGACCGTGCCGACTCCCCGGGAGCCACCCCATGACCGACACCGGACGTCACCAGCCCGCGCTGCGCCTGACCCGCGCCGACCTGGACGCGTTGCCGACCTACGTGCCGGGTCGCAGCCCCGCCGACCTGGCCCGGGAGCTGGGCCTGCCGGAGGCGATCAAGCTGGCCAGCAACGAGGTGCCGTACGGGCCGCTGCCCGGGGTGGTCGAGGCGGTCACCGAGGCGGTCACCGGCTCGCACCGCTACCCGGACATGGGCGTGGTGGCGCTGCGCCAGGCGCTGGCTGAGCGGTACGGGGTGGACGCCGACCGGATCGCCACCGGCTGCGGTTCGGTGGCGCTGGCCGAGCACCTGGTCCGGGCCACCTGCCTGCCCGGCGACGAGCTGCTCTACTCGTGGCGGTCGTTCGAGGCGTACCCGATCATCGCGGCGACCAGCGGCGCGACCAGCGTCCGGGTGCCCAACGACGCCGGCCACGGCCACGACCTGGCGGCGATGGCCGCGGCGGTGACCGACCGGACCCGGATGGTGCTGGTCTGCAACCCGAACAACCCCACCGGTACGGCCGTGCGCCGGGCGGAGCTGGACCGGTTCCTCGACTCCGTCGGCGAGGACGTGCTGGTCGTCATCGACGAGGCGTACCGCGAGTTCGTCACCGACCCGGAGGTGCCGGACGGCCTGACCTACCTGGACCGGCCGAACGTGGTGGTGCTGCGCACGCTCTCCAAGGCCTGGGGGCTGGCCGGGCTGCGGATCGGCTTCCTGGTCGCCGCCCCGGAGGTGGCCGCGGCCGTGCGCAAGGTGGTCACCCCCTTCTCCACCAGCATGGCCGCCCAGGCCGGCGCGCTGGCCGCGCTGGCGCAGGCGGACGAGGTGGAGCGGCGCTGCGCGCTGGTCGTCGCCGAGCGGGACCGGGTCACCGAGGCGCTGCGCAAGTTGGTCCCGGACGTGCCGTCCAGCCAGGCCAACTTCGTCTGGCTGCCGCTGGGCGACCGGGCGGTGGACTTCGGCAAGGCGTGCGAGGCGCGCGGTGTGATCGTCCGGCCATTCGCCGGCGACGGGGTGCGGGTCACCATCGGCACCCCGGCCGAGAACGACGCCTTCCTGGCCGCGGCGGAGTCCGCGCTGGCCTGAGCCCGGGACCGGTCCGCCTCCGCCAACCCCGATCGGAGGCGGACCGACACCGGCATGCTATGCAGCTTTTGCCGGCTTTTGTCCTATTTATCGGTCATTCGCTCAGGTCGCGGCGAGCACGACCGGCTCGGCCATCAGGAAGTACCCCTGGTCGTCGTCGTCCGGGCGGGCCCGCTCGCGCAACCGTTCCACGGCCACGTAGCCGTCGGCCGCGTACGCCAGCCCCGGCACCCAGCCGATCCCGTCCTGCCCGAGGGTGAACGGGAAGCGGGACCGCTGCGCCCCGGTCCGCGGGTCCAGGGTGATCAGGTCCCGCTGCCGGCTCAGCACGTGCACCCGGCCGGGCTGGACCGCGATCACCCGCACCTCGCCCAGGTCGCCACGCCGCCACCGCTTCTCTCCGGTGCGCGCGTCCCAGCCGGTCAGCACGCCGTCGGTGACCGCGATGGCGAACTCGCCGGAGAGGGTGACGCCGTCGGCGCCCAGGGCCGGCGCGGGACGCGGCTCACCGGGGCCGACCAGCCAGCCCTGGCCGTCCGAGGTACGCAGGCCCCGGCACTGCGAGCGCGGGGTCAGGCACCCCAGCGCCGTGACGGCCAGCTCCGGGCCGGCGCCGGGAGGACGCCACCGGGTGCCCACCGCGCCGGTCGTCGCGTCGCGGAACTCCACCACCGCCGGGCCGGCACAGGCGTCCACCGACAGGACCTGGCCGGCGGCCGTGGTCCCGAGATCGGTCCGGCAGTCGGCGTCACCGGCGGCCCGCCACAGCTCCCGCCCGTCGGCCAGCGCGTACCCGCGCAGGTCGCCCGCGCCGGACACCACCAGCGTCGTCCGACCACCCGGACCCGACGCGAGGAAGATCCCCCGCGGGTCCCAGACGATGGCCGCGCCGGTGCGCCGGGACGGGAAGCCCTTCCCCGGCGCCGGGCCGTCGGCCCGCCAGGCCACCTTCCCGGTACGGCCGTCCAGCGCGACGATCTTCCCGTCGGACCAGCGGCTCACCACCGTGGTACCCGCCACCAGCACCCCGTTGAGCTGGGCCGGCCACCGCCGGTACGACCAGAACGGGGTGACCCGGTGCTTACTGTCGGCCGGCCGGTCGGCGTAAACCTGGCGCTGCGCCGCGTACACCCGGAGCCGACCGTCGACGATCAGCGGTGCGGCGGGCAGTCGACCCACCACCCCGGTCGCCGGAGTGTCCAGGGGCGGCAGGTCGTCCTGGGCGGGCGTGACGACCTCGGCCGGGGCCAGCACCCGGTAGCCGATGGCGCCGACGACCCCGAGGGCGAGCAGCGCCGCGACCGCGACGGTGATCCGTCGCCGGCCCTTCGGGACACCCATGCACACCTCCGCCCGGCACCCTACCGAGGCAGCCCGCCGCCGCCCCGCGCAGGTCGCAACGGCGGGGTGCGGCGGTTCAGGCGGCCTCGGCGCCGCTGGCGCGCCGGGCGGCGGCGGCGAGGTCGGCGAGATCGCGCCGGATGGCTCCCTCCACCGCCCGCGCGGCCAGCCCGCCGAAGAGCAGCGCGACCACCCGCCCGTACGGGGCGATCGGCACCGCCTGGTGCTCCACGGTGACCGCGGTGCAGCCGCGGCCCCGACGCCGTACGGTGCGCAGGGTCCAGGTGATCCGGTAGTCCACCCCGATGCCGGGGGAGCTGAGCACGAGTCGGTGCGGCGGCCGGGCCTCCAGCACCACGAACTCCTCCGCCTGGTCACCGCCGTCCGGCCTGGTGCGGGTCTCCCGCCAGGCGGTGCCCGGCCCCAGCCGGCCCTGGGTCAGCAGCTCCACGCCGCCGACGGTGCAGAGCCAGTCGGCCCGGACCGGCAGGTCGACCAGGAGCGCCCACACGTCGTCGGCCCGCGCCTCGATGAACTCGGTGACCGTGACCGTCGACATGACACCTCCCGTGGCGTCCACGGTACGGCGCGTGAGGGCGCCACGGGGGGTCCTGCGGTGGAATTTCCGTCACCGGTGCCCCGGATCGGGGCACCGGTGCGGTCCCGCGGCGCGGATCAGGCCCGGGGTCAGGCGCGGGTCAGGGGCGGAAGCCACCCTGGCGGATCGCCCCGACGAACGCCGTCCAGCCCGGCGGGCCGACGACGAGCACCGGCCCGTCCGGGTCCTTGGAATCACGTATCCCGACCACACCCCGGTCGCGTGCGAGGTTGTCCGCCACCTCCACGCAGAGCCCTTGATCGTTCGACCGACTACTGGTGCGCCAGACCGCGCCCACGAGATCGTCCATGCTCGTACCTCCTGTCCGCTGGATGAGCCATGCCGGTCACGACCCACGCCGCCCCGGGACGGGACGGCGTGGAGTGGTGACCGAATCCGGTCGATCAAACGCGGCAGGAGGGCCGGCCGGTCGCACAGCCGGTGCGACCGGCAGATACGCGACTCAGCGGGCCGGCAGGATCCGCCCGGTGACCTCGCCCAGGGCGACGGTGGTGCCGTCCGGGCCGGGGGCGGTGGCCCGGATGGTGACGGTGTCGCCGTCCTCCAGGAAGGTGCGGGTCTCGCCGCCGCCGACCTTGACCGGCTCGGCGCCGCCCCAGGTCAGCTCCAGGAACGAGCCGACCTGGCCGCGGTCCGGACCGGACACGGTGCCGGAGGCGTAGAGGTCGCCGGTGCGCAGCGAGGCTCCGTTGACGGTGAGGTGGGCGAGCTGCTGGGCGGGCGTCCAGTACATGGTCGCGAACGGCGGTTCGGCCACCCGCTCGCCGTTCCACTCCACCGCGAGGCGCAGGTCCAACCCCAGGTGCGGGGTGTCGCGCAGGTAGTCCTGCACCGGCGGGTCCTGCTCCGGCGCCGGCACGAACGCGTCGGCGAGCGCGTCCAGCGGGGTCACCCAGGCCGAGATCGAGGTGGCGAAGGACTTGCCCAGGAACGGGCCGAGCGGCTGGTACTCCCAGGCCTGGATGTCGCGGGCGGACCAGTCATTGACCAGCACCACACCGAAGACATGGTCGGTGAAGTCCGCGGCGGCGACCCGGTCGCCGAGGGCGCTCGGCACACCGACCACGAAGCCCACCTCGGCCTCGATGTCGAGGCGTACGGAGGGGCCGGCGGTCGGGCCCTGCGCGGTGGCGCGCTGCCCGGTGGGGCGGACCACCGGGGTGCCGGAGACGACCACCGTGCCGGCCCGGCCGTGGTAGCCGATCGGCAGGTGCTTCCAGTTCGGCAGCAGCGGCGGCTGGCCGGGGCGGAAGATCTGGCCGACGTTCGAGGCGTGGTGCTCGGAGGAGTAGAAGTCGACGTAGTCCGCCACCTCGAACGGCAGCAGCAGCTCCGCCTCGTCGAGCGGGACCAGCAGCGGCTCCACCGCCGCGCGGTGCGCGGTGTCGGTGAGCAGTTCGACGATCCGCTGCCGCACCGCCGTCCACTGCGGACGGCCCAGCGCCATGAAGTCGTTGAGGGTGGGGCGACCCAGCGCCCCGGCGGCGAGCACCAGGCCGGCCGCCTCCGCGCCGGCCAGGTCGAGCACGAAGTCGGCGACGCGTACGCCGATCCGCGGCCCGCGCCCGCCGGCCCGGAACACCCCGTACGGCAGGTTGGTCACCCCGTACGGCGAACCGTCCGCACCCGTCACCCAGCTCATCGGTCGTCTCCCACGTTCACCAGCCCCAGCCGGATCAGATCGGTCAGTGGTTCCAGGATGCTGCACGAGCCGAAGCCGACCCAGAGCGGGCGCTCCTCGTCGCGCCGCGCCCGCGCCTGCTCGACCAGGGGCAGCGGGTCGGTCGCCGCGAGCAGGGCGGCGACGCCGTCCACCTCGGCGCCCCGGGCGGCGGCGAGCGTCGCGGCCAGCACGTTGCCGAAGCCGTGGTGGGTGAAGCCGGTCTCCGGGTCGAGGTGGCGCAGCGCGTGGTGCAGCCCGGCGGTCAGCTTGAACGGCAGGCCCCGGTCGCGGCAGGCGCGGATCACCGCGGCCAGCTCGACCGGGGTGGGGAAGAGTTCGGCGGCCAGTCCGCCGGTGCGGAACTTCGCCGCGACCGGCAGCCCGTCGGCCCGCGCCGCGGCCAGGGTGTCCAGCGCGCCGGTGAGCCCGAAGGTCAGCGGGACCTCGGCGTAGACGTCGACGCCGGTCAGTCGCTCGGCGAGCTTCAGCAGCTCGGCCAGGCCGGGCTGCGGGTCCTCGCCGCGCTTGGCGACCGCCGCCTCGACCTGGCGGGCGGTGATCCGGGGATCAGTCCCGGCGAGCGCCGCGTCGAGCTGCCCGATCGGCAGGTCACCGATGACGCCGACGGCGATCCGTTCGCCGGGGCCGAGCAGGTCGGCCAGGGCCGGCAGCGTCGAGGCGGGCAGCAGCAGCGGGCCGACCAGGTCGGCGTACCAGGCGGCGCGATGCTCGCGGTGCGCGGCGACGGCGTCCGGCAGGGACGCGCTACCGGGCGGGAAGACGGCGGCGTCGTCGACGAGGCCGGCGAAGAGGCGGGGCACCTGCGTTGACACGAGACAAGAATCTACGGGACGCTACAAGGAACGGACAACAGCGTCCGATTATCGGACGTCATCGGCCGGAGAACGGGACATAACGGGAGGCGACATGCCGTACTACCGCAGCGTCGGCGAGGTGCCCCGCAAGCGGCACACCCAGTTCCGCCAGCCCGACGGCAGCCTCTATGCCGAGGAGCTGATGGGCCAGGAGGGCTTCTCCTCCGACTCGTCCCTGCTCTACCACCGGTACGCGCCCACCGCGATCGTCGCCGCCGAGGAGTTCACCCCGCCGGCGTACACCCGGGTGCCGAACCTTCCGCTCAAGCCGCGCCACCTGCGTACCCACAAGCTCGACGGCACCGGCGCGGACCCGGTCCTCGGCCGGCGCTACCTGCTGGCCAACGACGACGTGCGGATCGCGTACGTGCTGGCCGACCGGCCGTCCCCGCTCTACCGCAACGCCACCGGCGACGAGTGCCTCTACGTGGAGGCCGGCACGCTGCGGGTGGAGTCGACCTTCGGCGTGCTCGACGCGGTCGCCGGCGACTACGTGATCATCCCCACCTCCACCGTGCACCGGCTGGTGCCGACCGGCGACGCCCCCACCCGGCTGCTCGCCGTCGAAGCCAGCGGCCACATCGGCCCGCCGAAGCGCTACCTGTCGGTGCGCGGCCAGTTCCTGGAGCACTCGCCGTACTGCGAGCGGGACGTCCGGGGACCGGACGCCCCGCTGCTGGTCGACGGCACCGACGTCGAGGTGCTGGTCCGCCACCGGCGCGGGTGGACGAAGCACGTCTACGCCAACCACCCGTTCGACGTGGTCGGCTGGGACGGGCACATGTACCCGTGGGCCTTCTCCATCCACGACTTCGAGCCGATCACCGGCCGGATCCACCAACCGCCGCCGGTGCACCAGACCTTCCAGGGCCCGAACTTCGTCATCTGCTCGTTCGTCCCGCGCAAGGTGGACTACCACCCGGACGCCATCCCGGTGCCGTACAACCACCACAACGTCGACTCCGACGAGATGCTCTTCTACACCGGCGGCAACTACGAGGCCCGGCGCGGTTCCGGGATCGAGCAGGGCTCCATCTCGCTGCACCCGTCGGGCTTCACCCACGGGCCGCAGCCGGGTGCGGCGGAGCGCTCCATCGGCGTCGACTTCTTCGACGAGCTGGCCGTCATGGTGGACACCTTCCGCCCGCTCGACCTCTGCGACGCGGCCGGCGAGTGCGAGGACGAGGGGTACGCCTGGACCTGGTCCCGGCGCCCCTGACGGCTGCTCAGGCGGTCGGCGCCTCGTACACCAGGGCCACCGCGACGCCGGCGAGCCCCTCGCCGCGTCCGGTGAAGCCGAGCCCGTCGCTGGTCGCGGCGGAGACGGTGACCGGCGCGCCGACCGCCGCGGAGAGCACCCGCTGCGCCTCCTCCCGGCGCGGCCCGATCTTCGGACGGTTGCCGACCACCTGGACCGAGACGTTGCCGATCTCGAAGCCGGCCGAACGGACCCGCCGGGCCGACTCGGTCAGCAGCGCCACCCCGGAGGCGCCGGCCCACTCGGGCTGGTCGACGCCGAAGTTCGCGCCGAGATCACCGAGCCCGGCGGCGGAGAGCAGCGCGTTGCAGGCGGCGTGCGCGACCACGTCGGCGTCGGAGTGACCGGCCAGGCCGTCCTGGCCCGGCCAGTGCAGTCCGGCCAGCCAGCAGGGCCGGCCGGGCGCGAAGGCGTGGATGTCGGTGCCGACGGCCACCCGAGGAACGATCATGAGCCGAGGGTACGCGTCAGAGGCCGGCGGCCAGCAGGTGCTCGGCGAGCGCGAGGTCGAACGGGCGGGTGACCTTCAGCGCGTATTCCGAGCCGGGCACGCAGAACACCGGTACGCCCTGCTTCTCGACCAGCCCGGCGTCGTCGGTGAGCGAATCACCCGCCACGGCGTGCGCGGCGGTCAGCACGCTCCGGCGGAAGCCCTGCGGGGTCTGCACCGCGCGCAGCGCGGAGCGGTCGACGGTGCCGAGGACCACCTCGCCCGCGCCGACCTCCTTGATCGTGTCGACCACCGGGAGCACCGGGATCACCGCGTGGTGCCCGGCGCGGACCGCCCCGGCCACCGACTCGACCAGCTCCGGTGGGGTGAGCGCGCGGGCGGCGTCGTGCACGAGCACGATGTCGGGCCCTGGTGGCACGGCGGCCAGGGCGGCCGCCACGGACGCCTGCCGCTCCGCACCGCCGGGCACGACCAGCACCGGTGCCACGGGTGCCAGCAGCCGCCGAACCGCATCCAGTTCGGCCGCCGGGGCGGCCACCACGATGGTGTGCACCGACGGCGCGGCCGCGATCCGGCGTACCGCGTGCACCAGCAGCGGCTCGCCGCCCAGCAGGCGCAGCGCCTTCGGCGCGCCCGGGCCGAGGCGTACCCCGGCACCGGCCGCAGGCACGAGGACCGCGACGTCACCGCGCGGGTTCAGCTGCGCGGTCACGTCGCGGTCCTGGTGGTTTCTTTGCTGCGGGACGGGTACGACGATGCTGTGGGGACTAGGCCTCGCCCAGCACCTTGTCGAGCAGCGTCTCCGCCTCGTCCTTGGTGCTCTTCTCGGCCAGCGCGACCTCGCCGACGAGAATGTCGCGGGCCTTGGCGAGCATGCGCTTCTCGCCCGCGGACAGGCCCCGCTCCCGCTCCCGGCGCCACAGGTCGCGGACGACCTCGGCGACCTTCAGCGGGTTCCCGGAGGCCAGCTTCTCCAGATTCGCCTTGTAACGCCGCGACCAGTTGGTCGGCTCCTCGGTGTGCGGTGCACGGAGCACGTCGAAGACCTTGCCGAGGCCCTCTTCGCCGACCACCTCGCGCACGCCCACGATCTCGGCGTTCTCAGCGGGCACCCGGACCGTCAGGTCACCCTGCGCGACCCTCAGGACGAGGTATTCCCTGGGCTCGCCCTTGATGACCCGAGTCTCGATTGCCTCGATGAGTGCGGCCCCGTGGTGGGGGTAAACAACGGTCTCGCCGACACTGAAAACCATAGGTTCGAAACCCCTTTCGCTGTGTCTAGGGTAACACGCTCAGGCACCGATGTCTCACCGCTGTCCTGACCGTTGGCGCAGCTCAGGGGCCCTGTGAGAGGTATTTCTTCAGCTTGACAGGCAGTCAAACCGATGGTTCGAGCACGCTCCGTGACGAACGGATGACAACCCGGTACGGATGATCGGAGCGTGGATTTCTCGGGCTACGCGCTTTTCCCATGGTAGCCCGGCAGCGCCCGGCCCGCCCAGGTCTGGCGGCAGGAGGAGCGGTGCGGGACGCTGGAGGGGTACCGCTGTCCGCTCACGAGCCACTTCCCCGGGGGTCCGATGGGCATGCCTGACGCAGAGGGCCACGGCCCGTCCGACGGGCTGCCCGACCTGCCACCGGAGTGGGGTCGGGTGGTCGTACCGGACGACGCGTCGGCGCTGGCCGAAGAGGCCGAGCAGCTCCGTCGCGAGCTGCGGCGCCGCACCTCCGGCGCGCGCTGGCGCCGGCGGTTGGGCCTGACCCCGCGCGCCGACGGCCGGCCACCCCTCGCTCTGCCCGTGCTGATCCTGGTGGTGGCCCTGCTCACCACCATCGGCGGCCTGCTCGCCGTCACCTGGCCCCGCTCGCCCCGGGGCACCGAGCGGCCCACCGTCCTGCCGTATCCCTCGTCCACCTCGCCCGGCACGCTGACCGGCCGGCCACTGCCGGCGCTGGACCTGGTCGACGCCGGCCAGTCGCCGGTGCCGCTGCGGCGGCTGCTGCCCGCGATGATCATCCTGGTGGACGCCTGCGCCTGCGTCGAACAGGTCGCCGCGGCGGAGGCCGCCGCACCCGCCGGAGTCTCGGTGGTCACCGTCACCGGCGGTCGTACGGTCGGCCCCGACCCCGTTCCCGGCGGCCCGGTACGCGCCCTCGCCGACCCGGCCGGCGGCGTACGGGCGGCGCTGCACCTCGACCCCCGCCCCGGCATCGCCACCGCGCTGCTGGTCGACCGCTCCGGCACGGTCCAGCGGGTGATCCCCGACCTGGCCATCGCCGGCGACTACCGCGCCGACCTGAGCCGTCTGGTCCGCTGACCCCGACCAGGCGGTCGCGGTCGCGGATCGCGGTACCCCACACCCGGGGCGGCCGGTCGTGCGGCAGCGCCGGGCGGCCCTGCTCAGGGCAGAGCGACCAGTTGCGCGGCCACCTCGACCGGCCTGGGACCGACGGCGGACAGTTCGATCCGGGTCGGCGCCACCTGCTCGGGCGTAAGGAACTCCGGCTCCATCGGGTGGGGCAGATCGAGCTGACCCAGCTCACCGTCGCAGGTCGACTGGGCGGTGTTCATGGTCGGACCCTGGATGATCGAGATCAGCAGCTCGCCCGGGCCGGTGCAGCGGTACTGCAGCAGGTGCCGTGCCCCGTCTGCCAACGACTCCCGGCGTACCGGTTCCTGGCCCGGGATCAAGGTCAGGCGCTCCCGCAACAGGGTGTCGGTGAACCGGGGCAGCGCCAGGTCATCGATGTCACCCGGCAGTTCGGTCGCCTCGATGACGCGGCCGCTCCCGTCGATCCGCACCCGGACGGCCGCGTCGGGGTGCGCGGCCAGCACCTCGTTGAGGGTCTCCGGCGAACGGGACGGGACGACACCGCGCGGTGGCGGGCTCGTCCCCACCGCCACCCCGCGCGGGCCGGTGGCCGGAGCCCCGGCCCACCACCACCAGCCGCCCGCCGTCACGGCGAGCAGCGCCGCCGCCGCCAGCAGGCCGCCGCGCAGCCGATCGTCCCGCCGGTCATCCATCCGGCGAGCGTAACCAGCCGCCACCGAACCCGCCGGCCCGTCGGAGGGCTTCCCGCCCGGCGCGCCCGGAGGACCGGCGAGGGTGGGTTCAGGAACGGCGTTCCAGCAGGGCGGCGTAGAGGGTGAGGCCCGGCCCGAAGGCCAGCATCACGATCCGCCGCGGCGGCACGGCAGCCCGCACCAGCCGGTCCAGGATCAGCAGCACCGTCGGGGACGAGCAGTTGCCGTGCTCGTCCAGCGTCGCCCGGGAGGCGGCGAGGGCCTCCGGCGGCAGGGCCAGCTCGCGTTCCACCACGTTGAGGATGCGCGGGCCGCCAGGGTGCACCGCCCAGCCGTCCACCTCGGCGATGCCCGTGCCGTGGCGGGCCAGCAGGTCGACGACCAGCCCGCGAACGTGCGTGGAAAGCACCTGCGGGACCTTCGGCGACAGGCCCATCCGGAAACCGGTGTCGGTGACGTCCCAGGTCATGTGGTCGGCGGTGGAGGTGTCGGTGACCGAGGTGACCTCGCGCACCGCGTACCCGCCGGGCGATCCGGGGCCGGCCGCGCCGGGGACCACCACCGCGGCGACCGCGGCGTCGGAGAAGAGTGCGTGCGAGACGATCTGCTGGGTGTCCATCCGCGCGCTGGCCGGCTGGATGTGCAGGCTGGTCAGCTCGGCGCAGAGCAGCAGCGCCGGGCGCCCCCGCGCGGTGACGAAGTCGGCCGCCGCGCCGAGCCCGGGCAGCGCGGCGTAGCAGCCCATGTGCCCGACGAACATCCGCTGCGTGTCGGGGGCCATGCCCAGGTCCCGGGCGAGCAGGATGTCCAGCCCCGGCGTGGCGTAACCGGTGCAGGAGCAGACCACGAAGAGCCCGATGTCGCCGGCGGCGAGACCGGCCGAGGTCAACGCCCGACCCACCGCCTCCTTGCCCAGCGGCAGCGCCTCGACCTGGTAGCGACGCATCCGGCGCTCGGTCGGCCACTCGGAGACGTCCTCCAGCAGCGGGTTCACCGCCGCCTGCCGGCGGGTCACCCCGGAGTTGGCGAAGATCCGCTCGGCCAGCGCCCGGGTGGTGCCGGAGAAGTGCCGGGAGAAGAAGCCCTCCCAGAGCTCGTCCTGTGCGGCGCCCGGCGGCTGTGCCGTACCGAGTCCCGCGATCACTGGTACGGCCATGTCCCCCACCTCTCGTCCACGACTGCACGCCCGGCGACCGCCCCCGCCCCAGGAACGACCACCCCCACCGCCTTCACCGTGCCGCCTCCCGCTCGGGCTGCGGGGCTCGCAGACCCGGCGAACTCCTCGCCCTCACCCCTGCCGCCCTCCGTTCGGGCTGCGGGGCTCGCAAACCCGGCGAACTCCTCGCCCTCACCAACGAGGGGTCGATCCGTCGCGATCCGGGTCCCCGCCCAACGCCGCGATGCCGAGCCAGTCCGCGCAGACGTCCGAGGTCGCGGGGTGCAGCGAACCGCAGCGGGCGTCCCGGTAGAGCCGTTCCAGCGGGTGGCCCCGTCGGGTCGCCGACGTGCCGGCCGCCTCCAGCACGGACGCCGCCACGTCGGCCGCGGTCGTGCCGGCGAGCAGCTTGGCCCGCCAGACCCAACGGTTGGTCTCGGCGTCACCGGGGGCCTCGTCGACCCGGCGCGCCGCCTCCGCCACCACCAACTGCGCCGCCGCCACCGCCGCGTCGGCCCGACCCAACCTGGCCCGTACCGCCGGCAGGCCGCCCAGGTTGCGGGCGTTCAGGTGCTCGGCCGCCGCGTCCACCGCCGCCCGGGCCACCCCGACGTAGACGGCGGCGTAGCTGGCCACCAGCCAGTGCGGCATCAGCTGGGCCACCACCAGCGCCAGCCCCTCCACCCCACCGAGCAGCCGGTCCGCCGGGACGGTCACGTCCAGGTGCAGGTCGTGCGAGGAGGTGGCCCGCATGCCGAGCGAGTCCCAGGTCGGCTCCACGGTCAGCCCCTCGCCGGCCGGCACCAGGAACTGGGAGACCACCGACTGGTCGGCGGCGCTGCGCGCGGCCACCAGATAGCCGTCCGGGTGCCCGGCGCCGGAGCAGAAGGTCTTGCTGCCCTTGAGGTGCCAGCCGCCGTCGACCGGCTCGTAGACCGTGCTGAGCTGGGACAGCCGCGCGCCCGCGCCGCGTTCGCTCATCGCGACCGCGTACCAGGAGCCCTCGGCCGCCGCGCGGAGCAGGCGGTCCCGGGCGGCCAGCGCCTCGTCGGGTACGCCCAGCGCCTCGGCCAGCTCCTCGGTGACCGCGCCCAGCGCGCCGGTGACCGAGGCGTGCATGTTGAACACCAGCGCGGTCGCGCCGTTGCCCCGGGCCAGCTCGATGGCGACGGCCGCGTACTCGGCGAAGGTGGCGCCCGCCCCACCCAGCTCGCGGGGCACCATCAGCCCGAAGAGCCCGGCCTCGCGCAGGTCGGCGAAGTCGTCCACGGGGAACGAGCCGTCCCGGTCGTGCCGTGCCGCCCGCGCGGCGAACCGCGGCGCCAACCGGCGGGCCGCCGCCAGCGCGTTCACCGTCATGTCGCCCCCTCCTGCGTCCCTGTACCCCCCGCGCGGCCCGGTTACCCGTGCCGCACCCCGTGCCCCTGGTAGAGCACGGCGACCGACCGGGTCGGCTTGATCCGGGGCTGCCGCCCGTCGACCGTCGGAGAAGGACGGCCGCGGGCCCGCCGGACGAGCCAGGCCAGCGTTCCACGCAGGCTCGGTCGGATGCCCCGGATCCACAGGTGGACCCCGTGTCGCGCGCACTCGGTCACCAGCTCCCGAGCGTCCACGAACAACCGTGGATCGTGGATGCCCCGGGGGACCGTCGGCAGCCGCTCCCCGATGCGTACCGCCAGCAGCCGGGCCAGCGCGGTGTCGTTGAGGGTGTCCAGCACCAGCAGGCCGCCGGGGCGCAGCAGCCGGCACGCCTCGGCAACCACACGCCGCCAGTCCGGTACGTGCTCCAGCAGCTCGCCGGCGGCCACCACGTCGGCACAGCCGTCGACCAGCGGCACCGCCGTGGCGTCGCCGTTGACCACCGTCACCCCGTGCGCGGCGGCCTGCTCCAGCGCGGACCGGGTCAGGTCGACCCCGACGTGCCGGTAGCCCTTGCCGGCCAGGTGCGGGGCGAGCAGCCCGGCACCGCAGCCCAGGTCGACCAGCAGGGCGTCGGGCCGGGTGGCGGGCGGCACCAGGGCGGCGCGGGACCGGGCCAGCCAGTGCAGCATGGCGAACGCGCCGTCCGGTCGCCACCATTCGCCGGCCAGGTCGTCGTACTGGCGGGGGTCGTTGGGGGGCAGGACGCGCGGCGGAGTCGACACGGGACCGTTCCGCATGGACCGAGCGTGGCACGACTCCCCGGTAACGACCAGACTTCCCTTATGTCGTCGACGGTGTTAGGGCTGGTCAGGGCGAGCCATCCGGAGCCGTCCGCGGCGGTCACCGCGGTCTCCGGTCTGCTCGCGTGGGGGGCCGGGCACTCCCCGACCGGCGTCGCCGCGGTCACCGCGACGGTGCTGGCCAGCCAACTCGCCGTCGGCTGGACCAACGACGCGCTGGACGCCGGGCGGGACGCCGCGGTGGGGCGTACCGACAAGCCGGTCGCCGCGGGCGCGGTGAGCCGGCGCACGGTGGCGGTGGGCGCGATGCTCGCGGCCCTGGCGACCCCGCTGCTGGCGCTGACCACCAACCCGACCGCCGCGCTCTGGGTCACGATCGCCCTGGTCTCGGCGCTGCTCTACGACTGGCCGCTGAAGTCCAGCCCGGTCTCCGTGCTGCCGTACGCGGTCTCCTTCGGGTCGCTGCCCGCCTTCGTGGTGCTGGCCCTGCCCGGCGCGCCCGCGCCACCGGCGTGGCTGGTCGCCGCCGGGGCCTGCCTCGGCGCGGGGGCCCACTTCGCCAACGTCCTGCCGGACCTCGCCGACGACGCGCGCACCGGGGTGCGCGGGCTGCCGCACCGGCTCGGTCCGGCGGGCAGCCGGGTCGCCGCCGCCGCGCTGCTGCTGGCCGCGACGGTCGTCCTGGTCGTCGGGCCGCCCGGGCCGCCGTCCTGGCTGGGCCTGTCGGCCGTGGCGGCCGCCGCCGTGGTGCCACCGCTCGGCTGGTACGGCGGGCGGCGCGCCGCAGGCGAGGCCGGCGGACGGCCGGTGACGGCCTTCCGGGCGGTGATGGTCGTGGCCCTGATCGATGTGGTGCTGCTGGTCGCGAGCGGTCGGGTGATCTGACCGGCACCCGGCCAGGTGGCAATACCGGGTCGCCGTGCGACCGTCGATCAGCCCCAACTACCCTGGAGCGCGGTCTGCGCGGGTATGACCACCCCGCGCCCGGGGTACGGCCGGGTGGGGATCGTGACGAGGAGGACCGACGTGACGCGCTCGATCAGGGGTTCCCGGCGGGCGGCCCTGCTGCTGTCCGGCATGGCGGCGGCGACCGCCCTGCTGGCGACGGGATGCGGGGCCGGCCAGGTGGCCGAGACCGCCAACAAGGCGCCGTCGATCCAGGGCATCAACGTCCAGACTCCGGACAACGCCTACAAGGTGCGCGGCCTCTACGTGGAGTATCCCGGCACCGAGGGCCTGCGCACCGGCGTGAACGCCGCGCTCAACGCCGTGATCTACAACGACACCCGGGACCCGGTGACCGTGACCGTCACCACGGACAGCGCGCGCGAGGTCGTGATCACCGGCAAGCCGGGCTCGACGCCCCCGCCGGAAGGCACCGCGCCGTCGGCGAGCGCGTCGCCGCACGCCGAGAGCCCGTCGCCGCACGCCGAGAGCCCGTCGCCGTCCGGCTCGGCCTCGGCCAGCCCGTCGGAGAGCGCCTCGGCCAGCCCCTCGGCCCCGGCCGGCCAGCCGGCCCGCTTCGAGATCCCGGCGCAGAGCTACGTGCAGCTCAACGTGCAGGGTGGGCGTTACCTCCAGCTCGTCGGGCTGACCGAGGCGCTGCGCGTCGGCCAGCAGGTCAACCTGACCTTCGACTTCGGCAACGGCAGGACGATTCAGACCGGCGCTCCGATCGGCGTGCCGCTGACCCCGGCCGCCCCGGTCTCCCCGATCATCGAGCGCGAGGGCGGCCACGAGGGCGGTGGCGAGGAGGGCGGCTCCGGCCACGGCGGCTGATCCCCGCACGGAACTGTCGACACCGCCGGCGTGGTGACCACCACGCCGGCGGTGTTTTCGTCGTACCAGGGGGTTAGCGTCCTGTGGTGACCACCTCCCGATCGACCCCGGCACGGGGTGGCGCGGCCTCCGGCGCCTCCCGCGGCCGAGCCGCCCGCGAGCCCCGCCCGGCCTACGAGTGCGACGCCTGCGGGCACCAGCCGCCCAAGTGGGTGGGGCGCTGCCCCGAGTGCGGTGAGTGGGGCTCGGTGGTCGAGTGCACGGTGACCGGGCCGATGGTCTCCGGCCGGGTGGTCAGCTCCCGGCTGCCGGCCGAGCCGGCCCGGCCGATCGCCACGATCAGCGCCGCCCCCGCCCGGGCCCGGCCCACCGGGGTCAGCGAGCTCGACCGGGTCCTCGGCGGCGGCCTCGTGCCCGGCGCGGTGGTGCTGCTCGCCGGCGAGCCCGGGGTCGGCAAGTCGACGCTGCTGCTCGACGTGGCCCAGCAGTGGGCCGCCGGCGCGGGCAGCCCCTCCCTGGTGGTCAGCGGCGAGGAGTCGGTCAGCCAGGTCCGGCTGCGCGCCGAGCGGATGGGCACCCTGCACGACCAGCTCTACCTGGCCGCCGAGAGCGACCTGAGCGCGGTGCTCGGCCACCTCGACGCGGTGAAGCCGGGGCTGCTGGTGCTCGACTCGGTGCAGACCATCTCCACCACCGGCACCGAGGGGGTGCCGGGCGGGGTCACCCAGGTCCGGGCGGTCACCGCCGCCCTGGTCGCCGTCGCCAAGGAGCGCGGCATCGCCACCGTGCTGGTCGGCCACGTCACCAAGGACGGCCAGGTCGCCGGTCCCCGGGTGCTGGAGCACCTGGTCGACGTGGTGCTGCACTTCGAGGGCGACAAGCACTCGTCGCTGCGGATGGTCCGGGGCATCAAGAACCGGTTCGGCGCCGCCGACGAGGTCGGCTGCTTCGAGATGCACGAGGGGGGCATCAGCAGCCTCGCCGACCCGTCCGGGCTCTTCCTGACCCGCTACTCGGAGCCGGTGCCCGGCACCTGCGTGACGGTCGCGATGGAGGGGCGGCGGGCCCTGGTCACCGAGGTGCAGGCGCTGATCGGCGCGACGGTCGCCGGCTCGCCGAGGCGGACGGTCTCCGGGCTGGACGGGGCCCGGCTGGCCATGGTGTTGGCCGTGCTCCAGCGCCGCACCGAGCGGCTGACGCTGCACGACCGGGAGGTGTTCGCCGCCACCGTCGGTGGCATCCGGGTGGTGGAGCCGGCGGCCGACCTGGCCGTCGCCCTGGCCGTCGCGTCCGGCGGGCTGAACCTGGCCATCGCGCCCAACCTGGTGGCGATCGGCGAGGTCGGGTTGACCGGCGAGGTGCGGCGGGTGGGCGCGGTCCCCCGCCGGTTGGCGGAGGCGGCCCGGCTCGGCTTCCGGGTGGCGCTGGTGCCGCAGGGCTGCGGGCCCGGCAGCACCGGGGCGGGCCCGGAGAACATGCGGGTGATGGAGGTCACGGATGTGCGCTCGGCGCTGCAGTGTGTCGCCCGCGCATCCGCCGAATGACCCACGGTGGCCGCCGGGCCGGACCGCACGGGCCATACCGGACAGGCCCGGCACAGCCGCCGACACTTCAGGGATCCGACGCCGTGGCACATCACAGTAACCACGACAGCACCCACCGCACGGCAGTCCGTAGACTGTGCGCGTGCCGATCGACCGCGATACCACCAAGCCTGCCGGCGCGACGCCCCACGCCCGCACCGGCGCCGTGGGCTCGCCCGCCCGCCCGATCAGCGTGAGCGTGACCGGGGGCGCCGGGAGCGCCGGCGATCCGCTGCGGGCGAACCTCGCCCTGATGGCGCCCGGCACCGCGCTGCGCGACGGCCTCGAGCGGATCCTCCGGGGCCGCACCGGCGCCCTGATCGTGCTCGGCTACGACAAGGTCGTCGACCAGATCTGCACCGGCGGATTCCCGATGGACGTCGAGTTCTCGGCCACCCGGGTCCGCGAGCTGTGCAAGATGGACGGCGCCGTGGTGCTCTCCAGCGACGGCACCCGGATCGTCCAGGCGGGCGTGCACCTGATGCCCGACCCGTCCATCCCGACCGAGGAGTCCGGCACCCGGCACCGCACCGCGGAGCGGGTCGCCCGGCAGACCGGCTATCCGGTCATCTCGGTCAGCCAGTCCATGCGGATCATCAGCCTCTACGTCAACGGCCAGCGGCATGTCCTGGACGACTCGGCGGCCATCCTGTCCCGGGCCAACCAGGCGCTGGCCACCCTGGAGCGCTACAAGCTCCGCCTGGACGAGGTCTCCGGCACCCTCTCCGCGCTGGAGATCGAGGACCTGGTCACCGTCCGCGACGCGGTCGCGGTGGTGCAGCGGCTGGAGATGGTCCGCCGGATCGCCGACGAGATCGCCGGGTACGTGGTGGAGCTGGGCACCGACGGCCGGCTGCTCGCCCTCCAGCTCGACGAGCTGATGGCCGGCGTGGACGCCGACCGCACCCTGGTCATCCGCGACTACCTGCCCACCGGCCGCAAGTCGCGCACCCTCGACGAGGCGCTGGTCGAGCTGGACCTGCTCGGCGCCACCGAACTGATCGACCTGGTCTCGGTGGCCAAGGCGATCGGCTACCCGGCCGCCACCGACGCCCTCGACGCGGCGGTCAGCCCGCGCGGCTTCCGGCTGCTGGCCAAGGTGCCTCGGCTGCCGGTGGCGATCGTCGACCGGCTGGTCGTGCACTTCGGCAGCCTCCAGCGGCTGCTCGGCGCCACCGTGGAGGACCTCCAGGCCGTCGACGGGGTCGGCGACGCCCGGGCCCGGGGCGTACGGGAAGGGCTGTCCCGGCTCGCCGAGGCGTCCATCCTGGAGCGGTACGTCTGACCGGTCCGGTCAGCCGGTGATGACCAGCTTCACGGGCTCGCTGAGCTTGGTGCCGACCCGGGCGAAGACCTGGTACGTCCCGGCGGGCGGGGTCGGCCCGGCGGCCACCCCGCCGGCGCACCGGCTGACGTCCTTGCCGTTCCAGGTCAGCTGGTAGGAGCGCTCGAAGCCCGGGGTGAACGACTGCACGTCCGAGCCCTTGCCGGTGCCGCAGGTGTCCGACGACCAGACCTTCTCCGCGCCGCGCTTGACGTAGAGCTCCTGGAGGTCGGCCCCGACGTCCCGGCTGCAGGTCCGCTGGGCGGTGTTCTTGACCCGCAGCGTCAGGTCGACCAGGGCGCCCCGGCGCACCTCGGACGGGAGCGCCTGCGACGTCACGCTGAGCTCGGCGTCCGTGCAGGTGCCGTCGTCGACCACGGTCGGGCCGGCGGGCACGACGGGCGGCGCGGCCGGCGGCGCGGTGGTCGTACCCGGGTCACCGGCCGGACCGCCCCCGGAGTCCGGCGCCTCCGGCGTGGCCGTCGCTGCGGCGGACCCGGACGCGGGCACCGAACCGGTCGGTGCCGGATCGACGGCCTGCGACGTCGGGGTGGACCTCGCCCGCGGTGTCGTGGCGGTGTCCCCCGACTGGTTGCAGGAATAGAGCAGGACAATCAGGAAGAGCAGCCCCGCTCCGAGTACGACGGCTCGACGCCGCCAGTACACGGCGGATGGCAGAGGACCGACCGTCAGACGCATGATGCCCCCACCGTAGCGGCGCACCGCACTCCGACCCGTCGCGACGCGCCGGACACCGCCCGGATCACCGCCTCCACCCTCCACTCACGACGGCCGGCGGCGGCCGGTCACAGGTAGACCTTTCGCTGGTAGACGGCGTGCGCGCCGGCGACCCGATCGAGGAAGAGCAGCCCCGAGCAGTGGTCGATCTCGTGTTGCAGCGCGCGCGCCTCGAAGCCGTCGGTGACCAGCTGCACCGGCTTCCCGGTGCCGGGCAGGTCGGCCTCCACCACCAGCCGGCTGGCCCGCTTCACGTCCCCGGTCAGGTCCGGCACCGACATGCAGCCCTCCCGCCCCGGCTTCCACCGGGTCGCCTCGACCACCCGCGCGTTGCAGAGCACGAAGGTGCCGTGCACGGTGACCGTCTTCGGGTGACCCGTGACGTCCACGGCGAACACCTGCGCGCCCACGCCCACCTGCGGCGCGGCCAGCCCCACGCAGCCCGGCGAGACCCGCATGGTGGCGATCAGGTCGGCGGCCAGCTGGACGGTCTCCACCGCGGTGGGGTCGACCGCGCCACCGGGCCGGCTCAGCACCGGGTGCGGGGCGGCGACCACCTGACGTACCTCGCCGGGCAGGGCCAGCGTCTCCGGAGTCCAGTCGCCGAGGCCGGCGTACTCCTCCTCGCTCACAGCAGGTCCGGGTCGGCCGGCCGCAGGGACACCTCGACGCCCAGCTCGGCGGCGGCGGCCGCGAGGCGTCCGGCCAGCTCGTCCGCGCTGCCCGGCGGCAGGTCCACCTCGGCCACCACCACGTAGAGCGAACCGGCGAGCCGGGTGCTCAGGTCGGTCACGTTGCCGCCGGCGTCGGCGAGCACCCGGGTCATCGCCGCCACGATGCCCATCCGGTCCGCGCCGTGCACCGCCATCACGTACGGCTCCCCGGCCCGCGCCGCCACCCCGTCGGGCGTGACCGCGCGTACCGTGGCCAGCAGCTGGCCGTCGGCGGCGAGCGGGGCCAGGGCGGCCTCCACCTCTGCGGCGGCCGGGCCGACGCAGATCAGGGTCATCGCGAAGTGACCGCGCAGCCGGGTCATGGTGGAGTCGGTGAGGTTCGCGCCGAGCCGGGCGAGCACCTCGGCGACGTCGGCCACGATGCCCGGCCGGTCCCGGCCGATGACGGTGATCGCGAGCTCGTTCATCCGGGCATTCTGCACGATCCGCGCTGGCGGGCCGCGTCGCCCCGCCCGGGTCGCCCATCCAGCGGGACCGTCCCGCGTGACATCATCGGCGACGCGATGACTGAACCGACTTTCGCCACCCTGGTCAGCCGGTGGTACGAGGAGAACGCCCGCGACCTGCCCTGGCGCGAGCCCGGGGTCGGCGCCTGGGCGATCCTGGTCAGCGAGGTGATGCTCCAGCAGACCCCGGTGGTCCGGGTGCTGCCCGCCTGGCGGGCCTGGCTGGACCGCTGGCCCGACCCGGCCGCGCTGGCCGCCGACCCGCCGGCCGAGGCGATCCGGATGTGGGGCCGACTCGGCTACCCCCGTCGGGCGGTACGGCTGCGCGACTGCGCGGTGGCGATCGTGGAACGGCACGGCGGCGCGGTGCCCGACAAGCTGGACCAGCTGCTGGCGCTGCCCGGCGTCGGCACGTACACGGCACGGGCGGTGGCGGCCTTCGCGTACGGGCAACGGCACCCGGTGGTGGACACCAACGTCCGGCGGGTGGTGTCCCGGGCGGTGGCCGGCGAGTCGGACGCCGGACTGGCCACCCGACCGGCCGACCTGGTCGCCTGCGAGGAGCTGCTGCCGCTCGAACCGGCCGCCGCCGCGCTGGCCAGTGCGGCGTTCATGGAACTCGGCGCGGTCGTCTGCACGGCCCGCTCGCCGCGCTGCCCGGCCTGCCCGGTCGAGTCGGTCTGCGCGTGGCGGGCCTCCGGCCAGGAGGCGCCCGCCGGCCCGACCCGACGCCCCCAGCGGTACGCCGGCACCGACCGGCAGGTGCGCGGGCTGCTGCTCGGAGTGCTCCGGGAGACCACCGGCCCGGTCCCGCACCAGCGCCTCGACCAGGTGTGGAGCGACGACGTGCAGCGGGCGCGGGCGCTGGCCGGGCTGGTCACCGACGGACTGGTGGAACCGGTCGGCGAGGCCGCCTTCCGCCTGGTCGGCGACGGCCCCGCCACCCCACTCCCCCGCCCCTGACCCCCGCCTCCGCCGGGCCGCGCCGCCCGGGGGCCCGGTGATCGACGCCGTTTTCGGCGTGTCGCGGTGTCCGGCGCCAGGGACACCGCGACACACCGCAAGTCGTGACGATCGGATCGCTCGGCACCCCGGCTCCGGATGCCTGGCCCGGCTTCGACGCCGTTTGTGGTGTGTCGCGGTGTCCGGCGCCGCGACACGCCGCAAAAGCGAGTGGATCACGCGGCCGGGCACGCCGGGATCGGGCATGCCAAAAGGCGGCGGCCCCGGATGGCTTTCGCCGTCCGGGGCCGCCGCCCTCGTGCTGTCGTCCTTACTCGTCCGCCCCTGCGGTGGCCGCGCCACCGAGGTCGGCCGGAACGGCGTCCGGCACCTCGGCCGGCCGGTCCGAGCCGCGGAAGACCAGCTTGGACTTGTCGATGTTCTCCGGGTCGCCCTCGCAGTCCACCACCACGATCTGACCCGGGGTCAGCTCGTTGAAGAGGATCCGCTCCGAGAGGTTGTCCTCGATGTCGCGCTGGATCGTGCGACGCAGCGGACGGGCACCCAGCACCGGGTCGAAGCCCTTCTTCGCCAGGTACTTCTTGGCGTTGTCGGTCAGCTCCAGGCCCATGTCCTTGTTGCGCAGCTGGCCCTCGATCCGCTGGATCATGATGTCCACGATCGAGAGGATCTCCGACTCACGCAGCTGGTGGAAGACGATGGTGTCGTCGATCCGGTTCAGGAACTCAGGCCGGAAGTGCTGCTTGAGCTCGTCGTTGACCTTCTGCTTCATCCGGTCGTAGTTCGACTCGGAGTCCTCAGAGGCCTGGAAGCCCAGCGACACCGCCTTGGCGACGTCACGGGTACCGAGGTTGGTGGTCAGGATGATGACCGTGTTCTTGAAGTCCACGATCCGACCCTGACCGTCGGTGAGCCGACCGTCCTCCAGGATCTGGAGCAGCGTGTTGAACACGTCCGGGTGGGCCTTCTCGATCTCGTCGAAGAGGACCACCGAGAACGGCCGACGCCGCACCTTCTCGGTCAGCTGACCACCCTCGTCGTACCCGACGTAGCCGGGAGGGGCACCCACCAGCCGGGAGACCGTGTAGCGGTCGTGGAACTCGGACATGTCCAGCTGGATGAGGGCGTCCTCGCTGCCGAACAGGAACTCGGCCAGCGCCTTGGAGAGCTCGGTCTTACCCACGCCGGACGGGCCGGCGAAGATGAACGAGCCGGACGGACGCTTCGGGTCCTTCAGGCCGGCCCGGGTACGCCGGATCGCCTTCGAGACCGCCTTGACCGCGTCCTCCTGGCCGATGACGCGCTTGTGCAGCTCGTCCTCCATGCGCAGCAGGCGCGAGGTCTCCTCCTCGGTCAGCTTGTAGACCGGGATACCGGTCCAGTTGCCGAGCACCTCGGCGATCTGCTCGTCGTCGACCTCGCTGACGACGTCCAGGTCACCGGCCTTCCACTCCTTCTCCCGCTGCGCCTTCTGACCGAGGAGCTGCTTCTCCTTGTCACGCAGCTGGGCGGCGCGCTCGAAGTCCTGCGCGTCGATCGCGGACTCCTTGTCGCGGCGCACCTGGGCGATGCGCTCGTCGAAGTCGCGCAGGTCTGGCGGCGCGGTCATCCGACGGATCCGCATCCGGGCACCGGCCTCGTCGATCAGGTCGATCGCCTTGTCCGGCAGGAAGCGGTCCGAGATGTACCGGTCGGCCAGGGTCGCGGCTGCCACGAGAGCGGCGTCGGTGATGCTCACCCGGTGGTGCGCCTCGTACCGGTCGCGCAGGCCCTTGAGGATCTCGATGGTGTGGGCCAGCGACGGCTCACCCACCTGGATCGGCTGGAAGCGGCGCTCGAGAGCGGCGTCCTTCTCCAGGTGCTTGCGGTACTCGTCGAGAGTGGTCGCGCCGATGGTCTGCAGCTCGCCACGGGCCAGCATCGGCTTGAGGATGCTCGCCGCGTCGATCGCGCCCTCGGCGGCACCCGCACCCACCAGGGTGTGGATCTCGTCGATGAACAGGATGATGTCGCCGCGGGTGCGGATCTCCTTGAGCACCTTCTTGAGGCGCTCCTCGAAGTCACCGCGGTAGCGGGAACCGGCGACCAGAGCGCCGAGGTCCAGCGTGTAGAGCTGCTTGTCCTTGAGCGTCTCGGGCACCTCGCCCTTGATGATCTTCTGGGACAGCCCCTCCACCACGGCGGTCTTGCCGACGCCGGGCTCACCGATCAGGACCGGGTTGTTCTTGGTACGGCGGGAGAGCACCTGCATGACCCGCTCGATTTCCTTCTCGCGCCCGATCACCGGGTCGAGCTTGCCCTCGCGGGCGGCCTGGGTCAGGTTGCGGCCGAACTGGTCCAGCACGAGGCTGGTCGACGGCGCGGCCTCACCCGGCGCGGCGCCCGCCGCGGCCGGCTCCTTGCCCTGGTAGCCGGAGAGCAGCTGGATCACCTGCTGGCGGACCCGGTTGAGGTCCGCGCCGAGCTTGACCAGCACCTGGGCGGCGACGCCCTCACCCTCGCGGATCAGACCGAGCAGGATGTGCTCCGTGCCGATGTAGTTGTGGCCGAGCTGCAGCGCCTCGCGCAGCGACAGCTCCAGCACCTTCTTGGCCCGCGGCGTGAACGGGATGTGCCCGCTCGGCGCCTGCTGGCCCTGGCCGATGATCTCCTCGACCTGCTGGCGGACGCCCTCGAGGGAGATGCCGAGGCTCTCCAGGGCCTTTGCCGCGACGCCTTCACCCTCGTGGATGAGGCCCAGCAGGATGTGCTCCGTACCGATGTAGTTGTGGTTGAGCATCCGGGCCTCTTCTTGGGCCAGGACGACAACCCGTCGCGCTCGGTCGGTGAACCGCTCGAACATGCCCTCGTGCTCCTCACGTGCCGTGCGCCTTGATGTTCTAGATCTTGGCGGGGCCGGTGCGCGGACGTCCGGGACGGGCGTCCGTGCCTCCTTACTCTATCGCCGCCGACCGACTCCGCTGAGGTCGTGTGTCCCCGCGATGAGCCGTTCTGACGTCGTTTTGACCAACCATCCGCGCTCAGGAGGTGTTCCGGGACCCCGACCTGTACGCGCAGAGCGAAATTCGCCCCGGGTGCGGAAGCTCCCCGGCGGACCGGTGGCTCGTCCACAGGCTGTGGACAGATCCTCCACCGCCTGTGGACAACGCCGCCCCCGGCGGGAATCTTCCCGCCCGCCCGGCATCCGCCCCGGCACCGCCGCGCCGCGCCGCAGGCGGCAATTCCGGACCGCAGCGCCGCGCCGCAGGCGGCAACTCACGACCGCCAAGCCCCGTTGGTCACAGCGAGCACACCGGCCCCACCCGACCACCGGCCGGGAAAACGGCGACGCCGGCCCGGAGGGGTGCTCCGGCCCGGCGTCGTGTCGCCCCTGGCGCTGGCGTCAGTGACCCGCCTTGGCGTGGTACTCGTCGACGATCTCCTGCGGGATGCGGCCCCGGTCGGAGATCTCCTTGCCGGCCTTCTTGGCCCAGGCCCGGATCGCCTTGTTCTGCTCGCGGTCGGCCGTGGCGCCGCCCCGGCCCCGCGCCGCCCGGCCACCCACGACCACGCCGCCCCGACCGACCCGGGTGCCCGCCGCCACGTACGGCGCGAATACGTCGCGCAATTTCTCGGCGTTGGAGTTCGACAGGTCGATCTCGTACTGGACGCCGTCGAGGGCGAACTTGACGGTCTCGTCCGCGTCCCCGCCGTCCAGGTCATCGACCAGCTTGTGAATGATCTGCTTGGCCACGTCCCACATTCCTTTCGAGCAGGGTGCTCCTGCAATAGGAGCACAATAACCCGCGTGGCGCTCGACGCGTCAATAGGATGCCGTAACGAGCCGGAGAAGCTTCCGACTCACTCCGGGCGGACCAACGGGAAGAGGATGGTCTCCCGAATTCCGAGACCGGTCAGCGCCATCAGAAGCCGGTCGATTCCCATTCCCATACCGCCGGCCGGCGGCATTCCGTACTCCATCGCGCGCAGAAAGTCCTCGTCCAGCCGCATGGCCTCGTCGTCGCCGCGGGCGGCCAACTGCGCCTGGGCGACCAGCCGCTCCCGCTGCACCACCGGGTCCACCAGCTCGGAGTACGCGGTGCCCAGCTCGAAGCCGAGGACGTAGAGGTCCCACTTCTCGGCCAGCCCCGGCTCGCTGCGGTGCGCCCGGGTCAGCGGGCTGGTCTCCTCCGGGTAGTCGCGCACGAAGGTGGGGGCCTGCAGGCCCGGCACGACCAGCTCCTCGAACAGTTCCTCGACCAGCTTGCCCGGGCCCCACTTCGGGTCCACGGCGAGCCCCACCTTGTCGGCGTACTCGACCAGGCGGGACCGTTCGGTGCGGACCGTGACCTCCTCGCCGAGCGCCTCGGAAAGCACCCCGAACAGCGTCACCGAGCGCCACTCGCCGCCCAGGTCGAACTCGCTGCCGTCGGCGTGCGTCACCACGGTCGAGCCGCTGACCGCGATCGCCGCCTGCTGCACCAGATTGCGGGTCAGCTCGGCCATCGTGTCGTAGTCGCCGTACGCCTGGTAGGTCTCCAGCATCGCGAACTCGGGCGAGTGCGAGGAGTCGACGCCCTCATTACGGAAGTTGCGGTTGATCTCGAAGACCCGGTCGACGCCGCCGACCACGGCCCGCTTGAGAAACAGTTCCGGCGCGATTCGCAGATACAGATCGGTGTTCAACGCATTGCTGTGGGTCACGAATGGGCGGGCCGCCGCCCCGCCGTGCAGCAACTGCAGCATCGGGGTCTCGACCTCGATGAATCCCTGCCCGTGCAGCGAATCGCGCAGGCTGCGCACCGCCGCCGCCCGGGTACGCACCATCTGCCGGGCCTGCGGGCGGACGACCAGGTCGACGTAGCGCTGGCGGACCCGGGCCTCCTCGCTCAGCGGCTTGTGCGCCACCGGCAGCGGGCGCAGCGCCTTGGCGGTGACCGCCCACTCCTGTGCCAGCACGGACAACTCGCCCCGGCGGCTGGTGATCACCTCACCGGTCACCCCGACGTGGTCACCGAGGTCGACCAGGCGCTTCCAGTCCTCCAGCCGCTCGGCGCCCACCCGGTCCAGGGAGAGCATGGCCTGGAGCTCGGTACCGTCGCCGTCGCGCAGCGTCGCGAAGCAGAGCTTGCCGGTGTTCCGTACGAAGATCACCCGGCCGGTGACCGAGACCTGGTCGCCGGTGGCCGTGTCGGTGGGCAGCTCGCCGTACTTCGCGCGGACCTCGGCCAGCGTGCTGGTCCGGGGGAAACCGACCGGGTACGGCTCGATGCCCTCGGCGAGCATCCGGTCCCGCTTCTCCCGGCGGACCTTCATCTGCTCGGGAAGGTCGTCGGCGGGGTCCACTGGCACGGCGTTCTGCTCGATCACGGCACTGTCCTCAGAAAGGAGAAATCGGCGGGGTCAGCCCCCGAGCGTACTCAAGCGCCCAGGTCGCCGTTACGGGATAACCTGCCGCCCATGACCGACCCCACTCCCGCGCTGTGCTTCGGGGCGGCCGCCACCGACTACGACCGGTTTCGGCCCCGTTATCCGCAGTCCGCCGTCCGCTGGGCCCTGGCGGGCGTCGACGCGCCGGCCCGGGTGGTCGACCTCGGCGCCGGCACCGGCATCCTCAGCCGCGCGATCCTCGACCTGGGCCACGAGGTGCTGCCGGTGGAGCCCGATCCGGGGATGCGGGCCCAGTTGGCCGCCGCCACGCCGGGCAGCACCGCGCTGGCCGGCAGCGCCGAGGCGGTGCCGCTGCCGGACGGGACGACCGACGCAGTCCTGGTGGGGCAGGCCTACCACTGGTTCGACAAGGAGCGGGCGCACGCCGAGATCGCCCGGGTGCTCCGGGCCGGCGGGACGTTCGCCCCGATCTGGAACACCCGGGACGGGAGCGTCGGCTGGGTGGCCGAGCTGGACCGGATCGCCGAGACGCACGACGACGCCGGCGACCTGACCGAGAAGGTCACCGACTTGGGCCCGGCCTTCGGCGCGGTCGAGCTGGGCGAGTTCGCCCACCGGGCCACGCTCACCCCGGTCGAGGTGGTCGGCATGCTGCGTACCCGCTCGAACTGGCTGACCGCCACGCCCCGGCAACGGCAGCGGGTCGACTCGGAGCTGCGGGAGCTGTTCGCCACCCACCCCGACCTGGCCGGACGGGAGACGGTCGAGCTGCCGTACCGGACGCTCGTCTTCCGGGCCCGGCGGCGCTGACCCCCGGGCGGCGTCCGGCCCCGGCGGCCGGGGTCAGGTGTTGCGCTCGTAGACCATCCGCAGGCCGATCAGGGTGATCATCGGCTCGTGGTGGGTGATCGTGCGGCACTCGCCGATCACCACCGAGGCCAGCCCGCCGGTGGCGATCACCGCCTTCACCTCGCCCAGCTCCTCGGTCATCCGCTCGACGATCCGGTCGACCTGCCCGGCGAAGCCGAAGTAGAGGCCGGACTGGAGGCATTCGACGGTGTTCTTGCCGATCACCGACCGGGGCTTGGTCGCCTCCACCTTGCGCAGCTGGGCGGCCCGGGCGGCCAGGGCGTCGAACGAGATCTCGATGCCCGGGGCGAAGGCGCCGCCGAGGAACTCCCCCCGGCCGCTGATCACGTCGAAGTTCGTGGTGGTGCCGAAGTCGACCACGATCGACGGACCGCCGTAGAGGGTGTACGCGGCGAGGGTGTTGACCACCCGGTCCGAGCCGACCTCCTTGGGGTTGTCGATCGCGAGCTGGACGCCGGTGCGCACCCCCGGCTCGACGATCACGCTGGGCAGGTCGGCGTAGTAGCGGGCCAGCATGGACCGCAGCGAGCGCAGCGCCGCCGGAACCGTGGAGCAGGCCGCCACCCCGGTGATCTCCACCGCGTCACCGGCGAGCAGCCCGCGGAACATCAGACCCAGCTCGTCCGCCGTGGACCGGGCATCGGTCTTGATCCGCCAGGAGTGCACCAGCTTGTCGCCGTCGAAGGTCGCCAGCACGGTGTTGGTGTTTCCGATGTCGATGCAGAGCAGCACACGCGCAGCCTAGACGCCGCCCGGCGGGGCGAACCCGCCGAGCCGCCGGCCGGCCGGCCCGGCCCACCGCGCCGGACTCACCGCGCCCAGGCTCACGGCGTCCTCAGGTCCAGCGCGATGTCCAGGATGGGCGAGGAGTGGGTCAGCGCGCCCACCGACAGGAAGTCCACACCGGTGGCCGCGTACTCGGCCGCCACCGCGAGGGTGAGTCCGCCGGTCGCCTCCAGCTCCGCCCGGTCACCCACCCGGGCGACCACCTCCCGCAGCGTCTCCGGGGTCATGTTGTCCAGCAGCAGGAAATCCGCGCCGGCCTCGACCGCCTCCACCGCCTCGGCGACGGTGTCGACCTCCACCTGCACCGGCACGTCGGGGAACGCCTCCCGGACCCGGCGGAAGGCGGGCGCGATGCCGCCCGCGGCGAACTTGTGGTTGTCCTTGATCATGGCGACGTCGTGCAGGCCCATCCGCTTGTTCGTGCCGCCGCCGGCACGCACCGCGTACTTCTCCAGGGCGCGCAGGCCCGGGGTGGTCTTGCGGGTGTCCAGCACCATCGCCTTCGTACCGGCCAGGGCGTCGGCCCAGGCCCGGGTGTGGGTGGCCACCCCGGACATCCGGCTGAGCAGGTTGAGCGCCGTGCGCTCGGCGGTGAGCAGCAGCCGGGTCGGGCCGGTCACGGTGGCCAGCACGTCGCCGCGCGCCACCCGCTGCCCGTCCCGGGCCACCAGCGACACCTCGACGGTACGGTCCGCACCGGTCACCTCGCCGACCAGCTCGAAGGCCGCGGCGGCCACGGCCAGCCCGGCCACCACGCCGTCGGCGCGGGCGACCACGTCGGCGGTGTCGGTCTGCGTGTCGGGGATGGTGGCCACGCTGGTCACGTCGAGAAAGTCCGGCCCCAGGTCCTCGGCGAGCGCCCCCAGGACGACCGCCCGCACCTGCGTCGGGTCCAGGCCACCGGCCCGCAACGCCCGCTCCGTCGACTCCCTCACGCGTCCACCTTCGTTCGCGACTGCGGGGCTCGCAAGACCGACTCACTCCTCGCGCTCACCGGACCACCTTCGTTCGCGACTGCGGGGCTCGCAAGACCGGCTCACTCCTCGCGCTCACCGGACCACCTTCGTTCGCGACTGCGGGGCTCGCAAGACCGGCTCACTCCTCGCGCTCACGCCAACTCCTCCCACCGGGACGTCAACCGACCCTGCGCACCGACCGCACCGAGCAGATGGCCCCGCCACCGCTCGTCGGCGGCCGGGAAGTCCTCCCGCCAGTGGCACCCCCGGGTCTCCTGGCGGGCGTACGCGGCGGCGACCAGGGTCGACGCCACGGTGAGCAGGTTCGTCGCCTCCCAGTCGGCGGTACGCGGCGTGCCCCGGCCCAGGCCCAGCTCGCCCAGGACGGCGGCGGTCCCGGTCAGCGTGGTGGCCGACCGCAGCACCCCGGCACCCCGGGTCATCGCCCGCTGGAGCGCCGACGTGCCCTCGGCCGGCACCACCCAGCCCTCGCCGCCCACCCACGCGCCCGTCTCCGCCGGCCGGGCCTGCTCGGGCAGCCCGGCGGCGATGTCCTCGGCGATCCGGCGGGAGAAGACCAGCCCCTCCAGCAGCGAATTGCTGGCCAGCCGGTTGGCGCCGTGCACGCCGGTGCAGGCGACCTCGCCGCAGGCGTACAGGCCGGGGATGGAGGTGCGGCCGTGCAGGTCGGTACGGACGCCGCCGGAGGCGTAGTGGGCGGCCGGGGCGACCGGGATCAGGTCGGTGGCCGGGTCCACGCCGATGGCCAGGCAGGAGGCGACGATGGTGGGGAACCGCCCGGCCAGGAAGTCGCCGCCCAGGTGCCGGGCGTCCAGCCAGACGTGGTCCGCGCCGGTGGCCAGCAGCACCCGGTGGATGCCCTTGGCCACCACGTCCCGGGGGGCCAGTTCGGCCAGCTCGTGCTGGCCGACCATGAACCGCTTGCCGTCACCGTCGACCAGGTGGGCGCCCTCGCCGCGCAGCGCCTCGGAGACCAGCGGCTGCTGGGCGAGGCCGGCGCCGGGCACCCGGGCCGCCTGCGGCACGATCAGCGCGGTCGGGTGGAACTGGACGAACTCCACGTCGGTGACCGCCGCGCCTGCCCGGATGGCCAGGGCCACCCCGTCGCCGGTGGAGACGGCCGGGTTGGTGGTCGCCGAGAAGACCTGCCCCATCCCGCCGGTGGCCAGCACCACCGCCCGGGCCAGCAGCGCGCCGACGCCGTCCTCGCTGCCCTCGCCCAGCACGTGCAGGGTGATGCCGCAGGCCGGGCCGAGGCCGTCCGGGCCGTCGCCGGGGGCGCGCAGCAGATCCAGCACCAGGGCGTGCTCGACCAGGCGGATCCACGGGTCGCGGCGGACCGCCGCGTGCAGCGCGCGCTGCACCTCGGCGCCGGTGGCGTCGCCGCCGGCGTGCACGATCCGGTCCGCCCGGTGCCCGCCCTCCCGGGTGAGCATCAGCGACCCGTCCGGGTTGCGGTCGAACTCCGCGCCGATGCGCATCAGCTCGCGGAGCCGGGTCGGCCCCTCCTCCACCAGCACCCGCACGGCCGCCGGGTCGCAGAGCCCGACGCCGGCGATCTCGGTGTCGTGGGCGTGCGCGCCCGGGGTGTCCGTCGGGTCGAGCACCGCCGCGATGCCGCCCTGCGCCCACCGGGTGGAGCCCTCGTCGATGTTGACCTTGGTGACGACCGTGACGTGCAGGCCGGCCTCGCGCAGGTGCAGCGCGGCGGTGAGCCCGGCGACCCCGGACCCGACCACGATCACGTCGGTGGTCTCCACCCAGCCGGGCGCGGGCGCGGCCAACAGTCTGGGCAGGGCCGGCAGGTCGACGGTCGGAAGGTCCATGAACACAGTCAACCCGAACGCCCCTCATCCCGGGCGGCGGGGGCACGACGAGTGGTTTGGACTACGGCGTCCGCTACTTCGTCCGGACGGGCAGCCCGGCCGGGCCGGCGCCCTTGAGCGAGGCGGTCACCGTCCGGTCGCTGAGCCACAGGTGGCAGCGGACACCCCGGTCACCCGCCCGCCAGCGGCCGGCACCGGGCGGGCGGACCACCACGCCGCTGCGGAAGCGCAGGTCGGCGTCGTCCGGCACGCCGACGTACCGAGCGAGGACGCTGCGGCAGCCGGCGTAGAGCGGCAGCCAGTCGGCGTCCCGGGTCGGGTACGGCCGGTCGGGCGCCTTCCACACGCCGACGAACTCGGCGTCGTGGGCGGTGGCGCACTCCGCCGGGAGCAGCACCTGCACGCCCCGGCCGGTGCCGGTGCGGGTGCGCTGGCAGCCCAGGCGCAGCGCCGACGGGCCCTTCAGGGCGTCACGCAGGCTGCCGGTGCGGGTCACCACGGCCGCCGCCGCCTCGACGGTGGCCAACTCGCTGAGGTCGCAGCGGTACCAGCGGGAGCCGGCCGCCCAGCCGGGGCGGGTGGGCAGCGCCACGGCCAGCCGCAGCCGGCCGGCGCGCCAGTCGTCGCCGACGTACCCGGTGGCGCGCGCGTCGCACTCGGCGAAGGCGCCACGCAGGTCGGGCGAGCCGGTGGCGGGCGGATCCGCCCGGCCGGCCGGGAAGGCCCCGACGTGCACCGTCTCCACCCGGTGCGCCACGGCGCAGTCCACCGGCGCGTACGCGTCCGGCGCGACCGTGTCGGTGAAGTCGCCGACCTGGCAGACGCCGGCCTCGGGGGTGAACGGCCCGGCAGCCGCCGGGGCGGCCCAGTCGTCGGTGAGGTCCCCGTCGACTCCGGCGGCGGCGGCGCACCCGGCGAGCAGGGCCCCGGCGATCAACGCGGCGACCGGTCTCGTCATCGCACGGCGCATCGCGGCCTCCCCCAGCCGACGACCGTCAAACCCGACGGTCCGCCCAGGGTAACCAACAATGACCTTCCGGTGACAGACCGGAAGTGCGCTCAGCCCAGCACGGCCAGCGGGCTGGGGGTGGGATCACCGGCGGTGCCGGGAGCCACGGCCGCCGGGTCGGCGCCCAGGTCGACGACCTTGTTGTCGGCGTCGACGTGCACCACCCGGGGCCGGTACGAGCGCGCCTCGGCGTCGTCCATCTGACCGTACGAGATGAGGATGACCAGGTCGCCGGGGTGCACCAGGTGTGCCGCCGCGCCGTTGATGCCGATCACCCCGCTGCCCCGCTCACCGGGGATGACGTACGTCTCCAGCCGGGCCCCGTTGGTCACGTCCACGATCGCCACCTGCTCGCCGGGGAGCAGGTCGGCGGCGTCGAGCAGATCCTGGTCCACGGTGACCGAGCCGACGTAGTGCAGGTCCGCCTGGGTCACCGTGGCCCGGTGGATCTTCGACTTGAGCATGGTCCGGAACATCGGTCGCCTCTCAGCGGGTGTGGTGGTCAGGTGGTCAGGAACGCGGGGCGAGTCGGATCGCCATGTTGTCGATCAGACGGGTGTCACCCACCCAGGCCGCGACCAGCAGCCGGGCCGGGCCGGCCACCGGACCCGGTTCCAGGTCCGGATCGGTGAGCACCAGGTAGTCCAGCCGGGCGTCGGCACCGACCGCGGCGAACGTCCGGTGCGCGGCCGCCAGCACCTCCCCGGCGTCCCGGCCCTGCTCGGCGGCGGTCGCGCCGGCCCGCAGCGCGGCCGACAGGCTCAGCGCGGTCCGCCGCTGCTCCGGCGAGAGGTAGCGGTTACGGCTGGACAGGGCCAGCCCGTCCGGTTCGCGGACGGTCGGCACGCCGACCACCTCCACCGGGATGTCCAGGTCGCGGGCCATCCGGCGGACCAGGGTGAGCTGCTGGTAATCCTTCTCGCCGAAGAAGGCGAGGTCGGGGCGGGTGAGCTGGAGCAGCTTCATGACCACGGTCAGCACCCCGTGGAAGAAGCCGGGTCGGCTCTGCCCCTCCAGGTCCTCGCCGAGCTGCCCCGGGTTCACCCGGACCGCCGGCTGCCCGTCCGGGTACATGTCCGACACGGCGGGGGCGAACACCACGTCGGCCCCGGCCCGGCGGCAGATCTCCAGGTCGGCGTCGAGGGTGCGCGGGTAGCGGTCGAAGTCCTCGTTCGGCCCGAACTGCAGCGGGTTGACGAAGATCGTGACGAGCACGTGGTCCGCCCGCTCCCGGGCCGCCCGCAGCAGCGTCTCGTGCCCCGAGTGCAGCGCGCCCATGGTCATCACCACGCCGACGGTGCCCTTGAGTCCGTCCCGCGCCTTCGCCAGCTCGGCCCGGGTGTGCACCAGCTCCGTCATGCCGCCACCTCCCGATGGATCCCGGCCAGCACGTCGAGCAGCGACTCGGCGTCCACCGGCCGCAGCCGACCGGCCGCGATCGCCCGATCGGCGCTCCGTCGGGCCAACGCCAGATAGGGGGCCACCGATTCCGGGGCGGTCTCCGCCAGCCGTTCCAGGTGCCGTCGCACGGTGCCCGCGTCACCCCGGGACACCGGGCCGGTCAGCGCGTCGTCGCCGAGCCGCAGCGCGTTCTCCAGGGCCGCCCGCAGCAGCGGGGCCAGCACCTTCTCGGGCTGGGCCACTCCGGCGTCGCGCAGCCGGTCAGCCGCCTCGTTGACCAGGGTCACCAGGTGGTTCGCGCCGTGCGCCAGCGCCGCGTGGTAGAGCGCGCGGTCCGCCTCGCCGACCCACTCCGGCACCCCGCCCAGGTCGGCGACGAGCCGGGCGGCGAGCGGGCGCAGTTCGGCCGGGGCGGTCACCCCGTACGAGATGCCGGCCAGCCGGCCGAGGTCGTCGGGCGTACCGGTGAAGGTCATCGCCGGGTGCAGCGCCAGCGGGCGCGCGCCGACGGCGGCGGCCGGGGCCAGCACGGCCAGGCCGTGCGCGCCGGAGGTGTGGGCGACCACCTGGCCGGGGCGCAGCGCCCCGGTCTCGGCCAGCCCGGCGACCACGCCGGCCAGCGCGTCGTCCGGGACGGCGATCAGCAGCAGGTCGGTGGCGGCGCGGGCGACCGAGGTGGCCGAGCGGTTGCGGGTGCCGGGCAGCAGCAGCGCGATCCGGGCCTTCGCGGTCCCGGAGACGCCGGCGGCGGCGACCACCCGGTGGCCGGCGGCGGCGAGCGCCGCGCCCAGCACCGCACCGACCCGGCCGGCGCCGATGATGCCGACGGTCAGGGTGCGGGGGAAGACGAGCGGGGCGCCGGCAGGGGCGCCGCCCGCGGGAACGGCGGCCTCACGCGGGGCGCCCGGACTCGGGCGCAGCGGTGCGCTCATGGCAACGATCCAGTCCTCGAAGGGGGTACCGGTCGATCGCAAGTATGCGCTGGGGTTACGGAGCCCTAACAAGAGTGTGTGAAAACCTTCACCGGCCGGTGGGCGGGCGGTTTCCGGGCGGCGGGGACCACGCGCCGCGGTTACAGTGCCGCCCCGCCGGCCCGGCTCCCGGACGTCCGGTCCGTCCGGTACGGATCCGGCGGCGGACCGGGCCGCACGCCCCGACGGTGGCGGCGACCCGGTCCCGAGCCTCAGCCCAGGGCGCGCAGGAAACCGGCGTCGACGAACTTGAAGTCCGTGTCCGGGCGGGCCTCGCCGTCCGCGCCGGTGGACTCCGGGGTGTTGTGGCCGTCGTGCACCACCAGCAGGCCGCCGGGGAAGCCCGGCAGCGGGGTGGCGGTCACCGCCGCGCCGTCGCACTCCTGGGCCCCGTCCACGCGGCCGTCGACCACCGCGAACCGGCCCGTCGGGCGGTCGGTGCGCCGGTCGTAGGTGTAGAAGGTGTCGTCGCCCTGGCTGGAGACGACGAGGGTGCCGGTGAACCGGCCGGTCCGGTGGATGGTCAGCCCCTCCACGTCCTGGGCGATCCGGCCACCGAAGCCCGGGTCGGCCGCGTAGTCGGTCACGCAGTCGTCCTCCTCGACGTCGAAGGCCGCCGGGACGCCGTACTCGCGGACCCGCTCGACCGGTGTCAGACCGCCGGCGAACCGACCGCCCGCCAGTCGGGTCCGCCACAGCCCGACCTTCTCCTGGGCCAGGTGCACCACGCCGGTCGCCGGGTCGACCACGGTGCCCTCCACCTGGGGCCCGTCGCCCGGGTCGGTGCACGGCGACCAGCGCGCGCCGGTCGGCAGGGTGAACGTCGACGGCAGCGTCAGCCGGTCCACCCGCCGGTAGCTGACCGTGTCACCCCTGGCGACCAGCCGGAAGAGCCCCACCTCCGGGGTGCTGCGCCGGCTGACCACCGCGTACGCGGCGCCGTCGGCGTCGGTGAAGGTGCCCAGCCCGTACGCGGTGCGCTGCTCGTCGACCTCGGCCTGGTCCGCGCTGAAAGCGAACGGCACGTCCGCCGCCGTGACGTCGGTCAGCAGCCGGGTACCCGGGTCGATCCGGTAGAAGCGGAGCTGGTCCCGGCCCCGGTCGGTGACCACGGCGAGGTCGGTGGCACGGCCGGCCAGCCGGAACCCGGAGACCAGGTCGACGTTGTTGAACCGGCCGGACTCGTGCTCCGGGCCGGGCGCCGGCGGAGTGGCGATGCGCTGCCGCTCCCCGGCGCGCAGGTCGTACACCCGCAGGCCGCCGTTCTTCGCGCTGGCCACCACCAGGCTGCCCGCCCGGTCCGTCGGGTGCACCCAGATCGCCGGGTCGTCGGCGTCGGCGTCCCCGCCGGCCTCGTCGTCGAATTGGGAGGGGGTCTCGGCCACCGCGCGGACCTCCCGGGGCCCGTGGGTCGGCGCGGCGCCGGCGGGGACGGCGGCCAGCACCATCGGCACGACCGCCAGGGCGGGGATGAACAGTCGTCTCATACCGGCTGACCGTAGGGTCGGCACGGTGACGCACCCTGAACGCGGGATGAACTCGATGCGCTGGCGGGACGCCATGGACGCCGCCCTCTACGGCCCGGCCGGCTTCTTCGTCGCCGGCGCCGGACCCGCCGCCCACTTCCGGACCAGCGCGCACGCCCCCGGTGTCCTCGCCACCGCGCTGTCCCGCCTGGTCGAACGGGTGGACGCCGCCCTGGGCCGGCCCGACCGGCTGGACGTGGTCGACGTGGGCGCCGGCCGGGGCGAACTGCTGCGCGCCCTCGCCCGGGCCGTGGGGGCCGACGGGCATCCGGCCTCCCCGGAAACCCCGACCGCCCCGGCCGCCGCCGCGCCGTCACCCGCCGCGCCGGTGCCGCTCGCCCGCCGGGTGCGGCTCACCGCCGTCGAGCGGGCGCCCCGCCCCGACGACCTGCCCGCCGGCATCGACTGGCGGGACGAGATCCCGCACGGGGTCACCGGCCTGCTGGTCGCCACGGAATGGCTGGACAACGTCCCGCTCGACGTCGCGGTGCACGACGAGGACGGCTGGCGGTACCTGCTCGTCGACCCCGCGAGCGGGGCGGAGTCGGTGGGCGACCGGGTCGACGCCGCCGACGTCGACTGGCTGCACCGCTGGTGGCCCGCCCCGGTGACCGCCGGGCGGGCCGAGATCGGCCGGACCAGGGACGACGCCTGGGCCGACGCGGTCGGCAGGCTCGACCGGGGACTCGCGCTGGCCGTCGACTACGGACACCTGCGGCAGGAGCGGCCGGTGGACGGGACGCTGACCGGGTACCGCGCCGGCCGGCAGGTGCCACCCGTACCCGACGGCTCCCGCGACGTCACCGCGCACGTCGCCGTGGACTCGGTCGCCGCCGCCGGCGCGCGGGTCGCCGGGTGCGCGTACACGCTGGTGTCGCAGCGGGAGGCGCTGCGGGCGCTCGGGGCCGACGGCGGCCGACCGCCGCTCACTCTGGCCGGCAGCGACCCGGCCGGCTACCTGCGGGCGCTGGCCGCCGCCTCGACGGTGGCCGAGCTGACCGAACCGGCTGGCCTCGGCGGGCACTGGTGGCTGCGGCAACCGGTCGGCGTCGACCCGGCGGCGTTCATGGCACGATGACCCACATGACCACGGACGCCGGCGACCTCCGCGAGCTGACCGTCGGCACCGGCGCGGGCGGCGAGCAACTGGGCGCCGACATGGTGCTCAACATCGGCCCCCAGCACCCGTCCACGCACGGGGTGCTCCGGCTCAAGCTGGTGCTCGACGGCGAACGGGTCGTCGCGGCCGAGCCGATCGTCGGCTACATGCACCGGGGCGCGGAGAAGCTCTTCGAGGTACGCGACTACCGGCAGATCATCGTGCTGGCCAACCGGCACGACTGGCTGTCGGCGTTCTCCAACGAGCTGGGCGTGGTGCTCGCCGTCGAGCGGCTGATGGGCATGGAGGTGCCCGAGCGGGCCACCTGGCTGCGGATGGCCCTCGCCGAGCTGAACCGGGTGCTCAACCACCTGATGTTCCTCGGCTCATACCCGCTGGAGATCGGCGCGATCACCCCGGTCTTCTACGCGTTCCGCGAGCGGGAGACCCTCCAGGCGGTGATGGAGGAGGTCTCCGGCGGCCGGATCCACTACATGTTCAACCGCGTCGGCGGCCTCAAGGAGGAGGTGCCCGCCGGCTGGACCGGCCGGGCCCGCGCCGCGATCGGTGAGGTCCGCCGCCGGATGCCCGACCTGGACCGGCTCATCCGGCGCAACGAGATCTTCCTGGCCCGTACCGTCGGGGTGGGGGTGCTCTCCGCCGCGGACGCCGCCGCGTTCGGCGCCTCCGGGCCGGTCGCCCGCGCCTCCGGCCTCGACCTGGACCTGCGCCGCGACGAGCCCTACCTCGCCTACGACCAGCTCGACGTGCCGGTGGTGACCCGCACCGCCGGGGACTGCCACGCCCGCTTCGAGGTGCTGCTCGACCAGGTGTACGCCTCACTCGACCTCGCCGAGCAGTGCCTGGACCGGGTCGACCGGCTGACCGGGCCGGTGAACACCCGACTGCCCAAGGTGGTCAAGGCGCCTGAGGGGCACACCTACGCCTGGACCGAGAACCCGCTCGGCATCAACGGCTACTACCTGGTCTCACGGGGCGAGAAGACCCCGTGGCGGCTCAAGCTGCGCACCGCGTCGTACGCGAACGTGCAGGCGCTGGCCAGCCTGCTCCCCGGCACCCTGGTGCCGGACCTGATCGCCATCCTCGGCTCGATGTTCTTCGTGGTCGGCGACATCGACAAGTGACCGGCGGCCGACCGGAGCCGGTCAGCGCCAGCGGCCACCGGCGCGCGGGGAGTCGTCCTGCGGCGGGTGGCCGTACCGCTCGCCGCCCCACTGCTGGCGGGCGCGCGGCTCCGGCTCGGCGGCCCGCCAGGAGTCGACCGGTTCCCGCTGCGCGGGCGCCCGCCACTGGTCGGCCGACCGCTCGCCCCACGTCTGCTCGGCGTGCTGCTGGCCGCGCGCCTGCTCCCGCCACTCCTGCGGCACCGGCACGCCGCCGGCCGGCAGCGCCGGATGCTCCTCCGCCTCGACCCAACCGCCGCCGCCCCACTGCTCGGCGGGCCGGCGGGGCTCGTCGTGCCGTACCGACGCCCACCGGTCCTGCATGCGGAACTCGGCGCCGTCGGCGTGCACCTCCGCCCGGCGCTCACCGACCCGCACCTCGCGGCCCCGCCCGTCGTCGCGTACCTCGGCCCAGCGGTCGCCGGCCCGTACCCCGGACCAGTTCTCCTCCGCCGGGTACGACCCGCCCGCCCAGGACTGGTCGGCGCGGTCGTCGGCGGCGCCCGACCAGGACCGCTCCTCGGGCTGCCCGCCCGACCAGGGCCGGTCCTCCCGCTGGCCGCTCGACCGTTCGTCGCGTTGGCCGGCCCAGCCCCGCTCCGGCTCGGCCCGCTCCGACCAGGAGCTCTCCGGCTCCGCGCCGCTCCAGGACGACTCCTCGGGAGCGGGGGACCAGCGCCCGGCGTAGCCGGCGTAGGCGTTGCCGACCGCCGGGTCCGCGCCGTCCACCACGGTGTGCCGGGTGGTCACGTGCACGGTCTCGGTGTGCCGCAGCACGGGACGGCCGCCCGCCTCGGGGGCGGGGGCGGCACCACGCGGCTCGCGCGGAGCGCCGTACACCCCGGCCTGGCCGGCGTCGGAACGCTCCGCGCCGTAGCGACGCCCGGCCGGCTCCTCGTCGTCCCGATCGGTGGTGCGGCCCCAGGTGGACGGGGTCTCCTCCGGCGCGGCGGCCCACCGCCGCCCGCCCGACGCCTGCTCCTGCGGGGCGGACACCCGGGCCCGGCCGGCGCCGGCCGGTTCCTCGGCCACCGCCCCGGTGATCCCGGCGGCCGCGGCGATGCCGGCCGCCGCCGCGTCCAGCCGGCGGCGCAGCGCGCTGACCTGGTCCTCCACCCGCTGGGACTGGTCGAGCGCCTGGTTGCCGCGCTGGGCGGCGGCCACGATCTCGGCCCGCAGCTCCCGGCGAAGCTGCTCCAGCTCGTCGAGGAACTCCTCGCCGCGCGGCTGGCCGCCGTCGGCGCGCAGCGCGATCGACAGACCGATCAGGACCACGGCCATGATGGCCAGGACGGCGGCGAACCGGAGCGGACCGTTGCCGTCGGCGATCAGCAGGATCAGCGCCGCGACGGGCGCGATCGCCACACCGATCCAGAACAGGACGGTCAGCAGCTGCGGGTGGTGCTTCTCGGGCACGACCGGGGCGGGCATGGCTGTGGAGCCTACCGAGAGATGCCCTGGGTGGGAACGGTCCCGAGGACCGAATCGCGACGTCAGCGGGTGCGGGCCGGGCGCGGCCGGCGGGGTGCCGCCGCGCCCGGAACCCGTGGTCAGCCGGTGGCGAGCGCGCCGTCGGAGGAGAAGACCAGACCGACGCTGGCGGTGCCGGTCTTCAGCGCGTTCTTGGTCTGCGGGCCACCGGCGTCCAGCGAGCTGAACGAGCCGGCCTTGAAGTCGTAGACCTCCACCAGACCGGCCTGGCACTTCGGCCGCTGCGGGCACTCCGGCGGGCCGGCCAGCACGGTCGCCGAGCCGGAGCACCTGGCCGCCAGGTCGGAGATCGTCCGCACGCCGTACTTGTCGGCGAACGCCTTCGTCACGGCGAAGGCGTTCTGGTCCTGCGCGGCGGCGGGCGCGCCGAAGGTGATGCCCACCTTGTCGCCGGCGGCCTTCAGCGCGGTCACGGTCTTGTCCAGCTCCGGCGAGGAGACCGGGGTGGCGTTCTTCCCGTTGGCCTTGGTGTTGAGGAACTCCGCCATGGTCGCCGCGTACTCCGGGACAACCTGGATCTGGCCCTTCTCCAGGGCCGGCTCGTAGAGCTCGCGGTTGCCGATCTGCTGCACCTTGACCTGGTAGCCGGCCGCGGTGAGGACGATGTTGTACAGCTCGGCCAGGGTCTGGCTCTCGCTGAAGTTGCCGGCGCCGACCACGATCTGCCCGCCGGGGCCCTTGGCGATGCCGGCGGTGAGGTTGTTCGCCGAGGCGAACCCCTCGGCGGCGGCCTTCGGGGTCTTGCGGTCGACGTCGACGGCCTTGTTGAGCGCGATCAGCTTCGGCGTGTCCAGCGCGGTGGAGACCTTGTCGAGCGCGGCGACCAGCTGCGGGTTGGCCGCGTCGACGTTGATCGCCGGGATGATGTTGTCGGTGTTCTGGAGCTTCTTGTCGTCGTCGAGGACGACCAGCTGGTCGCCGGCGACCGGGGCGCAGCCTGCCCCGCTCGCGCCCTGCTGGGGTGCGTCGGTGCCGGAGGACCCCTCGTCCCCGCAGCCGGTGAGCAGACCTGCCGCGGTGATGACGCCTACCGCGCCGACCGCCAGCCGTGTCCGTACGCGCATGATCGCGCCCGCCTTCCGTGTCCCGGCGCGACCCGAGGTGGGCCGGCCGCGTGTCCGACGGGCGATCCGATCGGCCGCCCGCGCCTCCAGCCAATATCCTCCGGCTCCCACCGACAAATTCGGAGCGGGTTCGTCACCGGATCGTCACCGGTTCGCTCAGTTTCCGGCGACGGCGGCCGCCGCTCGCCGCTTCGCCCGCCCCCGGGCCCGCCGCAGCGGCCGCGGGGTGACGGCCCGCTCGACCAGCGCCAACACCCCCTCGACCAGCAGCGCCAGCCCGGCCACCAGCACGCCCCCGGCGATGATCTGGCCGCCACCGGCCGCGATGTCCAGCCCGAAGCCCGCCCGGATGATCTGCCCGAGCCCGCCCCCGTTGACGAACGAGGCGAGCGCGGCGGTCGCCACCACCTGCACCGCCGCGGTCCGGAACCCGGCCGCCAGGTACGGCACCGCCAGCGGCAGCTCCACCCGGCGCAGCAGCTGCCCCCCGGACAGCCCCATCCCCCGCGCCGCGTCCCGGGCCTCCGGATCGGCCTGCCGCACCCCCGTGTACGCGTTGGCCAGCAGCGGCGGCACCGCGAAGACGGCCAGCGCCACCACCACCGCCGGCCGGCCGAACCCGAGGAAGGTCAGCGGCAGGATGGTCAGCAGCGCCAGGGTGGGGATCGCCAGCGTGACGTTGGAGATCAGCAGGACCAGCCCGCCACCGCGACCGCTGCGCCCGAGCCAGAGCCCGATCGGCCAGGCCACCAGGCAGCCGAGCAGCACCGCGGCGGCGGACATGCTCAGGTGCTCCGCGAGCCGGTCCAGGATGCCGTCCGGATTCGTCCAGTTCAGCGGGTCGTTGAGCCAGACCACCGCCTGCTCGACCGGATTCGTGCCCGCCCGGGCGGCCGTGGCCGTCATCCGGTCCGCCCGCGCAGCCACGGCGTGAGCAGCCGGCCCACCCCGGCGAGGATCAGGTCCAGCACCAGGGCGAGCAGGACGCAGAGCAGCGTCCCGGTCATGATCTGGGCCTTGTAGAAGTTGTTCTGGAAGCCGGCGAAGATGAGCTGCCCGAGGCCGCCGCGACCGACCACCACCCCGACGGTGACCAGGGCGACCGTCGAGACGGTGGCGAGGCGTACCCCGGTGAGGATGCCGGGCAGGGCCAGCGGCAGATCGATCCGGAACAGCCGCGCCCAGCGGCCATACCCCATGCCCTCGGCCGCGTCGCGGACCTCGGGAGGCACCTGGTTCAGCCCGGCCACCGCGTTGCGCACGATCACCAGCAGCGCGTACAGCACCACCACGGTCAGCACGGTGATCGCGCCGATGCCGAGGTAGGGCGCGATGAAGGCGAACAGCGCCAGCGACGGGACGGTGTACAGCACGCCGGTGAGTGCGAGAATCGGCCCGGCGAGGGCGCGGAACCAGTACGCCGCCACCGCCAACGGCAGGGCCACCAGGGCGGCGATCAGCACCGCCCGGGCGGTCAGCGAGGCGTGCTCGCGCAGCGCGGCGAGGATGGTGTCAGAGTTGTCCCGCACGTACTGCCAGGAGAACCACGGGTTACCGGGGTCGGCCCGGTAGCTCAGGTGGAGGGACACACGTGGACGTTACCCCGGGACCCACCGGCGCGGCCGGGCACAGCGCGGCCTCGATCACCCTGGACGGCATCCGGAAGCGCTACCCGGACGGCACCGAGGCCGTGCGCGAGCTGAGCCTGGAGGTCAAGGCCGGCGAGCTGGTGGTCCTGATCGGCCCCTCCGGCTGCGGGAAGTCCACCGTGCTGCGGATGGTCAACCGGCTGATCGAGCCGACCGGCGGCCGGATCCTGCTCGGCGACGAGGACATCACCCGGGTCGACCCGGTGAAGCTGCGCCGCCGGATCGGCTACGTGATCCAGAACGTGGGGCTCTTCCCGCACCAGACGGTGCACACCAACGTGGGCACGGTGCCCCGGCTGCTCGGCTGGCCGAAGGAGCGGATCCGCCGCCGCGCCGACGAGCTGCTGGAGCTGGTCGGGCTCGACCCGGCGCAGTTCGGCCGCCGCTACCCGCACGAGCTCTCCGGTGGGCAGCGGCAGCGGGTCGGGGTGGCCCGGGCGCTCGCCGCCGACCCGGTGGTGCTGCTGATGGACGAGCCGTTCTCGGCGGTCGACCCGATCGTCCGGACCCGGTTGCAGGAGGAGTTCCTGCGGCTCCAGGCCGAGGTCCGCAAGACGATCGTGCTGGTCACCCACGACCTGGACGAGGCGGTCCGGCTCGGCGACCGGATCGCGGTGCTCTCCCAGGGGGGCCGGCTGGAGCAGTACGACACCCCGGCCGCCCTGCTCGGCGCCCCCGCCTCGCCGTTCGTCCGCGAGTTCGTCGGCGCGGACCGCGGCATCCGCCGGCTCGCCGTCACCCCGCTCACCCGGGACACGCTGGCCCCGCTCCCCGGCGCGACCGCCGACCTGCCGGCGGTGCCGCTGGGCGGTTCCGCGTACGACGCGTTGGCGGCGATGCTCACCACGGGCTCCGAGACGGTCGTGGTCACCGCCGACGGCGAGCCGGTCGGCGCGCTCAGCCGGGCCCGGGTGCTCGAACTCGGCCAGACCGGGGCCTGACCCGGCCCCGCCGGCCGATGACGTCGCGGCCGACGACCCGGCCGTTCCGGCGCAGGTCAGGCAGGGAGGGTCAGGCTCGGCCGCCGAGGCTGGCGGTGCCGATGATCCAGCCGGCGAAGAAGCCGTAGGTGGCACCCGTACCGGTGGTCTGGAAGTCGGCGAGCAGCGGCCCGTCCGAGGTCAGCAGCGCCGCCAGCAGGGTCGCCGTGGCGGCGGCCAGGACGTACGCGGCCCAGCCGGAGAAGAACTGGCTCACCGATCCCTGCACCCGGGCCACCTGCGAGGTGGGCAGCAGGTAGAGGAAGGTCGCGGCGAACACCAGCAGCAGGATCGCCCGCAGGTCGGTGGCGAGCACCCCGTGCTCGCCACCGGCGGCCTCCAGGCGCCAGGCCGGCCAGCCGAGCAGCCGCAGGAACCAGCCGCCGGCGGAGTTCGGGTCGGTGTGCGCCTCGGCCCAGTCGACGTACCACGGGCTGCCGCAGACCCCGACCAGGATGAGCACGGCCAGGGTGCCGGTGCCGGCGGCGGTGCCGTACCCGCTGACGGTCCGGGGACGGTTGGTGAGGGCCATGCGGCGGAAAGTTCCCGACCCACCAAGGCGGGCAAACCTCCGCCAGCCGCCGGTACGACTGGTCAGTGCTTCACCAGGTAGTCGATGAACGCCGCGCGCAGCAGCGGCTCCGCCTCCTCGTAGCCATGCCCGGTCAGCTCCCGCCACAGCGCCGAGGCCTCGTCGATGATCGGGCCGATCGAGTTCGGCGCCCCGTCCAGCGCGGCGGCCTCGTCGGCGTTCGGCAGGTGGCGCAGCACCGACCAGAAGAAGCCCACGTCGCGGCGCTCCCGGGCCAGCGCGAAGGCCCGCTCCCGCAACTCCTCGGTGGAGAGCGCGTCGAGCTCGTCGAAGGTGCGGCCGGTACCGGCGGAAGGAGTCTCGCTCATGCCCGCGAGCCTAACCGGCGAGATCACCTACGGCCCGTCGGACGCGGGCACGGCCTCACCGGTCGTCGTCGTCCCAGCGGCGCGACCCGGTCTCCCAGCGGGGGGTCTCCCACGGGTCCGGCGGGGTGGCGGTCGACTGGGCCGGCAGCGCGGGCGGCCAGTTGTCGACGGTGCTCGGCCGGGGCAGCGACCAGCCGGTGCTGATCGTGCCGTCGCCGGCGGGCGTCGTCTCGGCCGGCTCGCCGGTCGCCCGACGTGGCCGCCCGCACGCCTCGACCAGCCGGGTCACCACCAGCCCGACGCCCAGCGCCGCGCCGCCCACGGTCCACCGGGAGACCGTCCAGCCGTGCGCGGTGGCCCAGGCCAGGAAGACCGCCACCACGCCCACCGCGAGCAGGGTGCCGAAGATCCCGCCGCGCCGACCGTACGCGCTGGTGCCGGCGAGCATCGCCACGCCGACCGCCAGCACCGTCCAGTCCAGCCCCGACCCGGGTACGACCGGGCCGGCGGCGTTGGCGGCCAGCAGCACCCCGGCCAGCGTGGCGAGCACGGTGGAACCGACCAGCGCCGCGGCGGTCACCAGGGCCGCCAGCACGCCCCGGCGGCGGGCCGGGTCGACCACCGGCCGGAACCGGCCGATCACCCGCCGGACCGCCCGGGTCGCGCCGAAGACCCCGCCCAGCACGGCGACGGCCGCGAACCCGGCGAAGAGGTAGAAGGCCGTGCGGCGCGCGTCGTAGTCGGCCTGCACTCCGACCGCGCCGGAGCGCCGCTCGATGTAGACGATCACGCCCGCGGCGGCGGCGAGGCTGGCCGCCCAGCCGGGCACGTGCAGCGCCACCACGGCCAGGGCCAAGGCGAGGCCACCGACGGCGGCGGCCACCAGGGCCGGGGTGAGCGCCGCCGTGACACCCCGATCGCCCTGCTCGGCGAAGTGCAGCGCGGCGGCGACGGCGACCGGCCCGACCGCCAGGTTCACCGCCGCGGTACGCAGGCTCAGCCCGGCGGCGAGGGCCAGCAGGCCGAGTGCGACCACGTCGACCAGAAGGGTACGCAGCCCGTCGCCGCGCAGCGCGTCGGCGTCCTCGCGGCGCAGCAGCAGCACCACACCGACCAGGACGACCAGGAGGAGCGTCTCCCACACCAGGTGCACGCCGACCCGGTCCCGGCCCGGCTCACCGTGCGCGGGATCGTCGAAGACGTTCTCCAGCACGGCGGCGGGCACCCCCGGCGTGGGCTCCACGAATCCGGCCCGGCCTGGTTCGTCGTACGCCATGCCGCGCGCCTCCCACGTGGCCGGCCGTCCTCGTTGACGGTCGTCTGCTCTCCGGTCGCCAGGGACGGTACCTGCGCACGCGGCCGCGCGTAACCCCCCTGATCAGCGGCGGGGCGGGCCGCCCTGCCGCTCGCCGGGCTCCCGGTCCTCGTCGTCCTCCTGCTCGGGGACCCGGCAGGCGCGTTCGAGCCAGAGCGCGGCGGCGGTCAGGGCGAGCGCGGCGAGCAGGCCGGCACCGGCCGTCGGCCGGTCGCCCATGGCGGCGTTGGTGTTCTCGATGAAGAGCCACGCGGTCAGCCCCGCGTAGAAGCCCGTGAAGATCGCCCCGGCCAGGGCGGACGCCTTGGCCAGCACCACGAACCGGGCGACCAGCAGCGGGTTGACCGGGTAGCGGCCCGGCCGGCGCTCGATCCGGCTGCGGGTGTTGGCCGCCGCGTACGCCTCCAGCACCGCGAGCGCGGCCAGCGTGACCACCGGCAGCCAGGGCAGGTCCGGCGCGACGTCGTAGTAGAAGGTGCTGATCAGCAACCAGGCCACCGCCGCGGCGGCGAGGGCGGCGACGACCAGGGTGGAGATCCGGGTGGGGCCCATCCGGAAGCGGTCGGGCTCGCTTCCGCGCGGGGGCTGCGCCTGGGTCATGCCGGCCGGCTCCACTCGGTCATGGGGTCGACTCTAACGCCAGATCGGGCCGGGGGCTCAGTTCCAGCGCGTCGCCGGCCAACGGCTCGGCGTTGAGCAGGTCGGTCAGCCAGCCGTGCCCGGGCAGCCGCCCGTGCGGCTCGATGTCGATCCACGGCCGCAGCACGAACGCGCGCAGGTGGGCGCGGGCGTGCGGCAGGGTGAGTTCGGGGTCGTCGCTGAGCACCGGCTCGCCGGCCGCATCCCAGACGGCGATGACGTCCACGTCCAGGGTGCGCGGTCCGAACCGGCGCTCGGGGTCGCGGACCCGGCCGGCCGCCCGCTCGGCGGCCCGGGCCCGCTCCAGCCAGTCGCGCGGGGTCGCCGCCGGGTCCGCGACCATCACCGCCGCGTTGAGGTACGCCGGCTGGTCGGCGTCCCCCCACGGTGGAGTCTCGTAGACCCCGGAGACCACCAGGACCGCGTCGCCGAGCGCGGCGACCGCGGCACGCAGGTGGGCGAGGCGGTCGCCCAGGTTGCTGCCGAGGGAGAGCACGGCCCGGGTCATCGGGTACGCCGCATCGTCACGGCGACGTCGGAGAAGGTGTGCGGGATCGGCGCCTCGGGCTTGTGCACGGTGACCGTGGCGGCGGCGACCAGCGGCTCGGCCAGGCAGACCGCGAGCAGCCGGTCGGCGAGCGTCTCGATCAGCGCGACCGGTTCGCCGGTGATGACGGTGACCAGCTTCTCGGCCAGTTCGCCGTAGTGCACCGTGTCGGTCACCTCGTCGGAGCGGGCCGCCGGTGCGAGGTCGAGTTCGAGCACCGCGTCGACGACGAACTCCTGCCCCTGTGCGCGTTCGAAGTCATAGACGCCGTGCCGACCGCGCGCCCGCAGGCCGGTCAGCTCGATCCGGTCGGTCATCGCTCTCCCTCGTTCCGGCCGACGTACGCGGCGGTCCCCAGCCCGGACGCGGTCACCGCGCCGGCTCGCTCTCCTGCCGGTCGGCCGGCCCGGCCGCCCCCACCGCGGGCACGCCGGCACCGCCCGGTTCCGCGCCGTCGTGGCCGGCGCGGCGCGCGGCCGGCTCGGCGACCAGGCGGGGGCGGCCGGTGGCCTGCCAGACGGCGAGCGCGTCGGCGGTGCCGCGCACGTCGTGCACGCGTACCCCCCAGGCGCCAGCGGCGACGGCCAGCAGGCTGGTGGCGGCGGTGGCCGCCTCCCGGTCGGCGGTGGGGCGCGGCTCGCCGTCGGCGTCGGCCAGCAGCCGGCCGAGGTACGACTTGCGGCTCGCCCCGAACAGCAGCGGGAAGCCGAGCGCGACCAGCTCGGGCAGGCGGGCGCTGAGCTCCCAGTTGTGGGCGGCGGTCTTGGCGAAGCCGAGGCCGGGGTCGACGATGATCCGATCGGCGGCCACCCCGGCGGTCAGCGCCTCGTCGACCCGCCGGCCCAGCTCGGCGCGCACGTCGGCGACCACGTCGGTGTAGGTGGCCAGCTCGCGCATCCCCCGCGAGTGCCCGCGCCAGTGCATCAGCACCCAGGGACAGCCGGCGTCGCGCACCACCCGGGCCATGTCCGGGTCGGCGAGCCCGCCGGAGACGTCGTTGACGACGGTGGCCCCGGCGGTCAGGGCCGCCTCGGCAACCGAGGCCCGGCTGGTGTCGATGCTCACCGCAACGCCGGCCGCGACCAGCTCCCGGATCACCGGCAGGACCCGGGCCGCCTCGGTCGCGGGGTCGACCCGGTCGGCGCCCGGTCGGGTGGACTCGCCACCGACGTCGATCAGCGCGGCGCCCTCCGCCCGCAGCCGTACGCCGTGTGCGACCGCGGCGTCGAGGTCGGCGTAGCGGCCACCGTCGGAAAAGGAGTCGGGCGTGACGTTGAGGACGCCCATCACCACCGGGTCCTGGGCCCGTACCAGATCGGTCACGACTAGACGGTACCGGTCGTCCACGCCCGCTCCGGCGACCCCCTGACATGCGCATTGGAACAGGTGTACGATCGGTCGTCCGGGTCGAATCGGGCCGACTCTTCGCGGGTTGTCGCAAAGGAGGGCGGGCCGTACGCTGTGGAATTGCCCAGCATCGAGATGGCGAAGCCTGGAGGGAGGGCCGAAGCGGGAAGAATCCCCCCAAAGCTCACCACTCTCCGTGGTGGGTAACGAACGTAGCGTCGCCGACGCTGCGCTGAGTGAGCACATTTCCCGCCAGGCTTGCCTACTGCACCGCCGCGGCACCGCCGGCCGCGACATGGGGAGGTTCCAGTGATCGCCTTCGAGCTCATGCAGACGGCGACGTCCGGCGTCGCGCAGGCCCTGCACACCCTGGCGACGACACCGCTCGCCGAAGAGGCTCCGAAGGGCATCGACACCAACGGCGTCGTCACCTTCTTCGCCAGCAAGATCGCGCCCATCCTGCTCGCCGTGCTCGGTGTGATCTTCATCGGCCGGGCCAGTCGCGGTGAGATCTCCAAGGTGCTCACCAGCTCGGCCATCGCGATCGTCGGCCTGGCCTTCATCGCCGGGGCGGCCACGCTCTTCTTCGTCGGTGACTACCTGATCGACCTGATCTTCGAATAGGCCCGGGCGAGACATGCGGCTGCGCACCGACGACGACATCTACCGGGCTCGCCTGGTCTACCTCGGGCCGCCCGGCTACACCCTTCCCGTCCACCTGCCGTACGCCCAGTACGGCCTGTTCATGCTGCTCGTACCCCTCTACATGTTCATCCACTGGCTGTTCACGCTGCAGGTCGAGCTCTTCCCCGCCTGGGAGATCGCGCTCGCCATCGTGAGCACCTCGTTCATCTTCCGGTACGTCGACCCGGACCGGCCGGCACGGATGGTCATCCGCACCGCCCTGACCGACTGGCGACGCACCCGGGAGCCGGCCGCCGAGCTGCGGGACCCCCGCCTGGTCGGCAGCCGGATCAGGATCCGGGAGGAACTGGCATGACCGGGCGTACGTCGATCGGGCAGTCGAACCACACGGGTGAGGCGGTCGCATGAGTCGCTCTTCCACGCCGGGTTTCCCGGCCGGACGGCACAGCGCCCCGCACGGTAACCGTGCGCGGTCGCTCGACTACCCGGAGGAGGAGATCCAGGACGAGCAGCCGTCCGACCCGGCCCTGGTGACCGGTCCCGGGCAGGGTGGCGTCGGCGTCTTCCAGCCGCCGCGGCCGACGAACGGCCGGGGCGTACCGCCGGTCGAGCCGGGCCCGCCGATGCTCGTCGGCGACGGCACCGACATCGACTCCCCGTTCCTCGACCTCTTCGGCGGCCCCGGCGCGCCCTCGCGCCCCGGCCCGCCGCCCCCGGTGTCGTCCCCGCGCCGCGGCCGGGAGCACCCGCCGATCCCGCACCAGCCGGCGGCGCCCCCGGCCTCGGCCCCGCCGCAGCCCGCCATCGCGCCGGCGGCGCCGGCGGCGATCGAGGCACCGGCCGCCGACCGCCCCACCCGCACCCGCGTCCCGCACCAGCCCGGCGACCGCCTGCCCGTGCTGCGCCCGCCAGCGGAGGCCGAGCCGGTCGCGGACCGACCGGTGGAGACCCCGGCGCCGCGCCTGCCGCGTGCGCTGCCCGCCGAGCCGCTGACCGCGCGCGAGGCCACTGAACGCAGCCGGCGGGAGGCCGTCGAACGGGCCCGGCGGGAGGCCGCCGCGCGGGCCCGCCGGGAGACCGTCGCACCGGTCCGTCCCGAGCCGACCGAGCCGGAGTGGCCTGAGCCGGAGGAACTGCCCCGGTCGGCGCCCGCCGGGTCGTCGCAACGCGAGGTCGAGGAGCCGGCCCGGCACGCGATCGCCGAACCGGGCCGGCGCGAGCTGGCCGAGCCCGGGCCGCAGGAGCCGACGGAACGGACGTCCCGGGAGCTGGCGCCGCCGCGCCAGCGCGCGGCCAGCCGGCGCACCCCCGCCAAGCCCGTCCGGGTACGCCCTCCGAAGATCAAGTTCGGTGACCGGGACCCGTCGATCGACCTGGCGATCACCGAGATCGCCGGCCACCTGACCTTCACCCCCAACACCGTCACCGCCTGGTACTGGCTGCCCGAGGTGCGCTGGGCGTTCCGCCCGGACGCCGAACGGGAGGCGCTGCTCTCGGCGATCTCGGAGCAGTACGCCGGCCTGGCCGGGTTCCGGCTGCACCTGCGCCGCACCACCCGCCCCTTCCCGGCCGACGAGTGGGCCCGCACCATCGACGCGCACACGGCCGCGCCGCTGCCCGACGTCCCCGGCACGCCCGGCTGGGCCGACCACCTGGTCGCCGCCCAGCGGCACCTGATGTCGGTCAACCACGCCGAGGGGCAGACCTACCTCGGCGTCACCTTCGCCCGGCGCTCGCTCGGCGACTCGCTCACCGAACGGCTGCTGCGCACCTTCGGCCGGGGCACCGCCGACGGCGAGCGCCGCAGGCTCGGCCGCACCGTCGAGCAGTTCGACGAGGTGCTGGGCGCGTTCGGCATGCGCGGCCGCCGGGTGACCGCGCAGGAGCTGGAATGGCTGCTCTACCGCTCGGTCGCGCTCTGCATGGCGCCCCCCGGCACGCTCTCCCCGGTGACCAACGGCCGGTGGGAGCGGGGTGACCTGCTCGCCCTCACCGAGCAGGTCGAGCGCTACCGCACCCCGTACGGCTCCACCGTGAAGCTGGTCAACCGGATGACCGGCGAGGAGCGGCACGTCGCCGTGCTCGCCGTCGGCCGGATGGAGCCGCTGGAGATCCCCGAGCGGCACGAGCCCTGGCTGCACTTCCACGAGCGGCTGCCCTGGCCGATGGAGATCTCCACCCGGGTCGACATCCTCGGCTCCGGCGACTCCTTCCGTAACCTCGAGCACCGGCTGCGGATGATCCGCTCGCAGCAGCTCGACTACGCCGAGCACGGCATCGACGCCCCGCCCGAGCTGGAGCGACTGGCCAAGCGGGCGCTGGTGATCGGCGACGAGATGACCACCGGCCTGCCGGTGGACTCGGCCCGCGCGCACGGCTGGCACCGGATCGCCGTCGGCGGCCGGACCAGGGAGGAGTGCCTGGAACGGGCCCGCCGGCTCATCCAGCTCTACTCCCGCGAGCTGCGCATCTCCCTGCAACACCCGAAGAACCAGGACTGGCTGGCCCGCGAGTTCATCCCCGGCGAGCCGATCGCCAACACCGGCTACGTCCGGCGGATGCCGGTCAACCTGCTCGCCGCCGCGCTGCCGCAGGCCGCCTCCACCGTCGGCGACCGCCGGGGCGACCTGATCGGGCGTACCGCCGGCACCTGCCGCCGCCCGGTCTTCCTCGACCTGCACTTCCCGATGGAGGTCCGGGAACGCTCCGGCCTGGCGGTCTTCGTCGCCGAACCCGGTGGTGGCAAGTCGACCCTGCTCGGCGCCCTCGGCTACCTCGCCGCGCGGCGCGGGGTGCAGGTGACCCTGCTGGACCCGTCCGGCCCGCTGGCCCGGCTCTGCGCGATGCCGGAGCTGCGACCGTACGCACGGGTGCTCAACCTGACCGGGTCGGAGCACGGGACGCTGGCCCCGTACTCGCTCATCCCCACCCCGCTGCGCAGCGAGTTCGGCAGTGGCGCGACGGGCGACCGGGAGTTCGAGATCGCGGTCTCCAACGCCCGGGCCGAGCGCCGGATGCTCGTGCAGGACATCTGCATGATGCTGGTGCCGCCGCAGGTGGCCCGCGAGGCGTCCACCGCGACCCTGTTCCGGCACGCCGTACGCCAGGTGCCGGCGGAGGAGACCTCCACGCTGGACGACGTGGTCGCCTGCCTGCAGGGGATGGACGACGACGCCGGCCGGGAGCTGGCCAACCTGCTGCTCGACACCGCCGAGATGCCGCTGGCGATGCTCTTCTTCGGCCGCCCGCCGGAGGGGCTGCTCGGCGCCGACGCGGCGCTCACCGTGATCACCATGGCCGGCCTCCGGCTCCCCGACCTCAAGATCGAGCGGGAGTACTGGTCCGCCGAGGAGGCGCTGGCCCTGCCGATGCTGCACACCGCGCACCGGCTCGCGGTGCGCCGCTGCTACGGCGGGTCGATGTCGTCGCGCAAGCTGGTCGGCCTGGACGAGGCGCACTTCATGGAGGGCTGGCGCTCCGGCCGGTCGTTCCTGGTCCGGCTGGCCCGGGACTCCCGCAAGTGGAACCTCGCCGCCCTGGTCGCCTCGCAGAACCCGAAGGACATCCTCGGCCTCGACGTGCAGAACCTCGTCTCCACCGTCTTCGTCGGGCGGATCGCCGAGGACGCCGAGATCGCCTCCGAGGCGCTGCGGCTGCTCCGGGTGCCGGTCGACGACGGGTACGAGGCCACCCTCGCCTCGCTCTCGGCCGTGGACGCCACCTCGGCGGACCGGCTCGGTTTCCGCGAGTTCGTGATGCGCGACGTGGACGGCCGGGTGCAGAAGGTCCGGGTCGACGTGTCGTACGTCGAAGGGCTGCTGGCGCACCTGGACACCACCCCCGCCGGGGTCGCCCAGGTGGCCGGGCAACTGCCGACCGTCCTGGCTGACCTGGAGGCGTGACATGGCGAGGGCCCGGGCACGGATCGCGGCGCTCCTCCTCGCGATCGGCGTACTCGCCGGTGCCACGATCGCCTGGCCGGTGGTCGGGGCGACACCGGCCTCGGCGGCCCCGCCGGTGGCGGCCCAGGCGGCAGCGGAGCTGTGCAGCACCAAGGAGTGGCAGGCCGACTTCCGCGCCTGCGTCGCCAAGCTGCAGCAGGTCAGCGAGGACCAGGTGAAGTGCCGCAACGCGCCGGTGCCGACCACCCCGGATTCGGGGCTCGCAGGCTGGTTCGCCTCCCGGCCCGACTCCTCCAAGCTTGGCGGCCCGAAGGGCCTCTACAGCGACTACGGCTACGCCGGCTACAGCTTCAACACCTACGACCTGGACGAGGGATGCGCATCGTCGGTGCTCCATCCCGACTACAAGTTCACGACGACGGTCGCCAACGGCGAGTTCATGTTCGCCACGGCCATCATCGGTGCCTCGAACGCCCTGCGGGAGCGGGCGTGGGACCCGCGCTCGATGTGGGGCTGGGCCGACCCGTTGGTGGAGAAGTCGACCAAGGCCGTCTACCAGAAGGTGTTCAGCGTCTTCGGCATCGTCACGCTCTGCGTGGTGGGTCTCTACCTGCTCTGGCGTTCCCGCCAGTCGGACATGAGCAACGCGATGACCACGGCCGGGTGGGCTCTGCTGGTGATGGTCGCGGTGACCGCCCTGGCCGCCTGGCCCGTCAAGTCCGCCAACATCGCCGACGGCACGCTCATCACCTCCCTCGGCGTCGTCCACGACGCGGTGGGGCCCGCGTCCCGTGACACACCGCCAGGGCAGTGCGACGACCCGAACCCGGAGGCGTGCAAGGACAACCGACCGCCCGCCGTCCGGGCAAGCGACACCGCAACCGAGTCGATGCTCTACCGCAATTGGCTGCGGGGCGTGCTCGGGTCGGCGGACAGCGAGACCGCCAAGAAGTACGGCCCCGCGCTCTACGACGCCAAGTCGCTCTCCTGGGAGGAGGCGGAGAAGCTCCGGCAGAACCCCGCCACCCGGACGGCGACCATCAACGCCAAGCAGCAGCAGTGGGCCCGGGTCGCCGCTCAGATCAAGTCCGAGGACCCAGAGGCGTACGAGTACCTCAAGGGCACCCGGGACATGGACCGGATCGGGTCCGGCTTCATCGCTGTGCTGGCCGCGCTGCTCTTCGCGATGTTCGACCTGACCGCGTCGCTGCTGGTGCTGCTCGGCTTCCTGATCTTCCGCTGGGCGGTCATCGCGGCACCGATCCTGGGCACGGTCGGCCTGTTGAGACCGGCCAGCGCCGGACTGCGGCGACTGGGCAACGCGGTCGTCGCGGCGGTGTTCAACATCGCCATCTTCGGCACCGGGGCCGCCATCTACCTCTTCGCGGTGGACCTGATCATGAGCACCCCCACCCTGGCCGGCTGGCTGCAGGTGGTGCTGGTCTGGCTCTGCGGCGTGGTCGGCTGGCTGCTGCTGCGCCCGTACCGGCGGATCACCCAGCTCGGCGGCAAGGACAGCAGCGAGGCGGTCAGCTCGGCCGGCTCCTGGCACCGTCGCTTCTTCCGCGACATGCGCGTCGCCGCCCGGCTCGACGTGGTGGAGCCGGGGGGCACGGCCGAACCGGCCGTCGCCCGGCGGCGCGGCCTGGCGCTGGAACCGTCGAGCCTGCGCCCGGAGGCCCGGCGGGAGGATCCGTCGCACTCCTCCACCACGCTGCGGGACCGGCCGGACGGTCGGGAGCGCGCGGACGAGACGGATCCGCCGGAGGTGCGCTCCGGCGACGGCGCGCGGACCACCGCGCCGCGTCCCCGCCGTCGGCAGCCGGCGAGCTGGACGGAGCCGGACGTGCCCGAGGAATCGCCGTCCTTCGTGGTGTACCGACCCGACTCGGCCGAGCGCCCCCCGGCCAGCAGCAAGCCCAGCCCTCGGGTGCGCTCCGAGGCACGGTGACGGCGATGCGACGGGCGATCGAGTTCCTGGTGACCCGGGTCCTGCGGTCCCGGATCGGTATCGCGCTCGCGATCGCCGTGCTGGTCTTCGCGGTGATCGGGACCGCCCGCCTGGTGACCGGTCCCGTCGACCCGGCCATCGGACTCAGCAACCGCCCACGCGAGCCCATCACCACCGTGGACCCGGCGGAGGGCGACGACGGCGTCATCGCCACGCCGGTGCCGGCGTCCCCCAGCACGCGTCCCGGTGAGATGACCCCTCAGCAGACCGCGGAGCGGTTCACCAAGGCGTGGCTCGGTGGACCGGCCGTCACGGCGGAGAAATGGCACTCGGACCTGCGCCCGCTGTCCACGGCGGGGCTGACCGAGAAGCTCGCGGGCGCCGACCCGGCGGGGGTGCCGGCGGAGAAGGTGACCGGGGAGCTGGTTCTCCGGCCGCGCACGGAGGCCTTCGCGGAGGTGCTGGTCCCGTTGGAGACCGGGCGGCTCCGGCTGGAGTTGGTGGCGCCGGACGGGCGCTGGTTGGTGGACGCCGTGGACTGGGAGCGGGAATGACTGCCGAGCTGCCGGGGGTGGGCCAGCCGCCCCGTCGCCGACTTCGGGTCGGCGCCGTGGTCACCGCGCTGACCGCCACCTTCACCCTGCTCTGCTGCGGCGGCGGCACGGCCGCGTTCTTCCTCACCAACCTCGGCGGCGAGGAGCAGAGCATGGTCTCCACGGAACAGACGTGCGGCGAGGACCACCGGGTCGACGTCACCGGCAGGATGCCGCGCATGTCCGACTACGGCGACAGCCAACTGCGCAACGCCGCCGTCATCATCAAGGTCGGGCAGGAGATGAAGGTGCCACCCCGCGGCTGGGTGATCGCGGTGGCGACCGCGATGCAGGAGTCGGCCCTACGCAACCTGGCGAACAGCACCGTCGCCGGATCCCGCGACATCCCCAACGAGGGGGTCGGGCGCGACCACGACTCGGTCGGCCTGTTCCAGCAGCGGGCCGGGTGGGGCAGCGTCGCGCAGCGGATGAGCCCGGACTACTCCGCCCGCAAGTTCTACGAGAAGCTGCTCAAGGTCGACGGTTGGGAGCGGCTCCCGCTGACCCTCGCCGCCCAGCGGGTCCAGATCAGCGCCTACCCGGACGCGTACGCCAAGCACGAGGACACCGCCGGCCGGATCGTGAACGCGCTGGCCCAGGGTGCCGCCCGGACGGTGCAGATCGCCGACAAGACCGTCTGCGACCGGGCCTCCGCCAAGACGATCGCCGCCTCCGGCTGGACGTCACCGATCCCCGGCAGAGTGGGCTCGGGATTCCGGACCGCGAGCCGCCCGCAGCACAACGGGGTGGACATCGGCGCGCCGAAGGGGACCACGCCGATCCACGCGGCGGCCACCGGGCGGGTGCTGGTGGCGCGCTGCGACCCCGACCACCGGGGCCGGCTCGACTGCGACGTCGACGGCTACCCCGGCAAGGGCGGCTGCGGTTGGTTCGTCGACATCCTGCACGCCGGCGGGTACATCTCCCGCTACTGCCACATGGTGGAGAAGCCGCTGGTCGTTCCCGGTCAGGAGGTGCGGGCCGGTGAGATCATCGGACGGGTGGGCAGCAGCGGCAACTCCTCCGGCCCACACCTGCACTTCGAGGTGCACCGGGACGGTGACCGCAGCTCCCTCGGGGCGATCGACCCGGTGCCGTTCATGCTGCAGCGGGGAGCGCCCCTCAACGGGTCGAGCACGAGGCAAGCGGCACGATGAGCGGTCCGCTGCCGGATCCCTTCGCCGGCCAGCCCGACTGGGCGCCACTGAACCCCCGGCCGGTCGAGATCGTGCCCGCCGCCGGGCGGGTCGAGCTGCGCGGCCGGCGGGTCCTGGTCGGGCTGCCGGGCCTGGGCTGGCGGGGTGACCTACGGGCCGACGAACGGGTGGTGCAGGGCAGCCGCACCTACGTGCCGGTGATCCCCGAGCACGAGTGGTACCGGGCCGAGTCCGACCAGGTCGAGGTGTTCGCGCCGTTGATCCCGGTGGAGCGGGTCTGGGTCGAGACGCTCGGCGAGCGCCCGTCGCCGGGAGCGGCCGCCCGCGAGCAGGGCATCCGGCTGGTCTCGTTGGACGAGCCGGCCAACCGGATACCGACGCCGGTCTTCGAGGCCGACACGGTCAGCGGCCGGCGGGTGGTGCACGTCGAGGATTCGGTCGAGCACCGGGATCTGCGCGCGGTCACCGAGACCTACTCCGGCGCCGACGGCGACATCTGCGTCCGGGTCACCCCGGAACTGGAGTGGTACCGGTGGGCCTGGCGCGGGCAGCCACCGACCACCCTGGAGGTTCCGGTGCACCTCTTGTGGATCGAGTGAAGGAGGTCAGGCAACCTTTCGAGCGCTGCAGACCCGCCAACCGTCCTTGATGTTCACCACCTCGAAGGTCCAGTCCTCCCGCCGGCTGCTGCGTTGTTGTCCGTCCGAGGACCCGGCGATGGTCAGGGTGGTGCTGACCGACTCGCCGTCGGCCGACTTCGCCCGGACGAGCGGCCCCCAGCTCACCCGGACCACGACATTGAAGGTGGCCTCGCGCTGTTCCGCCTCGTTCCGCAGGGCCGTGACCGCATCGAGGTCGGCATTCCCTTCACAGACGAGCAGGCTGGCCCGCGCGTCGTTTCGGTTGACCAGATATTCGCGCAGGTAGTTGTCCACCACCACGTCCGGGGCGCTGCGGTCCGGGGTCGCGGCCCGGTCGTACAGCACGTAGCCGATCACCGCGCCGCTCACGCAGAGCAGCGCCAGCACCCCCGCGACCACGGTGAGGACGGTGCGGGTCCGGCGGGGCTGCTGCTGTGGCGCCGGCGGGGCGGCCGGGGGCGCCAACTGGTCCGGCGGGGTCCGCTGCGCCGGTACGCGGGAGACCTGGGAACCGGCGGGGGGCTGCACTGATTCCACCCCCTGAGGCTATCGGCTGAGCGCCCCGCACCCAATGCCCCAGATCCTGCAGATCGTGACAGGACGAACCCGTGACGTGAGAGTTCGCCGCGCTTTGCGACAAGACGGTCCCGCACCGCCGCGCTTCCCAGGTGAGCGGTCGGACCTGGGATACCGTCGGGGCTCGGGGAGGTTTCCAACCTCGGAAAGAGGGGTGGACACGGTGGCCGGTCCGAAGTCGCGGACGAACCGTGCCGCCGCCCTGCACCGGCGGGCCGCCGCCACCGCCGTAGCCGCCGCCGGCGTGCTCGACGAGACCCGCCCGGCCCCCGCCGACCAGCGCCGGCAGTACGAGCTGGCCGACCGGCTGCGGACCGCGGCGGCGGTGCTCGCGCCGGGCTGGGCCGGTACCTCGCTGGACACCCTGCCGCCGGACACCCCGGCCGGCGAGGAGAACCCGCCGTTCGTCCGGGTCGGCACCGCGGCCCCGCTGGACGACGCCCGCTTCCCCGCGCTGGTGCCGCTGCTCGGCGCCGGCCACCTGACGCTCGACGTCGACGCCCGGGAGCCCCGGGCGGTCGGCCTGCTCCGGGCCGTACTGCTGCGGCTGCTGGCCGCGACGCCGGCCGGCTGCCTGCTGGTACGCGCGGTGGACGGCGCGAGCGCGGGCGACACCTTCGCGTCCTTCGCGCCGCTGGCCGACGCGGGTCTGCTGCCGCCGCCGGCGGTGGACGTGGCCGGCCTGCGGGCGGTGCTGACCGAGGCCGAGCAGTGGGTCTCCCCGGGCACCGGCCGGCCCCGCCGGCACGACCGGACGCTGCTGCTGGTGATCGCCGGGCTGCCGGAGCTGACCGGGCCGAGCGACCTGGCCCGGATCGAGGCGCTGGCCGCCCAGGGCCGCCCCGCCGGCCTGCACCTGGTGGTCGCGGGCTGGCCCCCACCCGGCCCGTACGCGGCCCGCCCGCCGCTGCCGGAGGCCACCCGGCTGGAGCTGCGGACCGCGTACGCGCTGCTCGGCGATCCACCCGGCAGCCCGTTCGGCGGGCCGGGCGGCGACGGGCCGGCCGGCCTGAACTCTCCGGTCTTCGTGGACGAGGACCCGGGGCCGGACCTGATCGGGCAGGTCTGCCGGCGGTTGGCGGCGCAGGTGGAGGAAGGTTCCCGGCTCTGCCTGGCCGAGCTGCTGCCGCCGCCGGAGGAGCCGCTCTGGCAGGCCGGCTCGACCGACGGGCTCTCCACCACGGTGGGCGACGCGAACGGGCGGCCGGTGACCGTCGGCTTCACCGAGCTGACGCCGCACTGGCTGGTCAGCGGTCGCTCCGACGCCGGCCGGTCGGCGTTCCTCACCAACGCGCTGCTCGGCCTCGCCGCGCGGTACGGCCCGGACGAGCTGGTGCTGCACCTGGTGGACCTCGGCGACGGCGAGTCCTTCGTGGAGTTCCTGCAGACCGAGCGGGACCGCTCGTGGGTGCCGCAGGTCCGGGCCGCCGCGATGGCCGCCGACCCGGAGTACGTGCGGGACCTGTTCGACCAGTTGGCGGCGGAGACCCGCCGGCGGGAGGAGACGGGTGCCCGGGCCGGCGGGCAGCGCTACGCACAGCTGCGGGAGCATCAGTCGCTGCCCCGGATCGTCTGTGTGATCGACAACTTCCCGCTGCTGCTGGCGACCCGGGATCCGGTCGCCGCCGACGTGCTCGCCCGGCTGGACGGCCTGGCCCGCGCCGGGCGCGCGTACGGCATCCACCTGGTGCTGGCCGGCGCGGGTGACCTGGGCATCGGGGCGGGGCCGGCGCCGCGCGACTCGGTGCTGGGCCAGTTCCCGGTGCGGGTGGCGCTCTCCGGTGGTGGCGCGGTGCTCGCGCCCACCAACGACGCGGCGGCGGGCCTGGCGGTGGGCAGCGCGGTGGTCAACACCGCGGGCGGGCTGGGCGGACCGCGCGGCGCCACCCGGGGTCACGAGCGGCTGGTCCGCTTCCCCGACCCGCACGACGCCCCGGAAACGATCGAGCGGCTCCGGCACCGGCTCTTCGAGGCCCGCCCGGAGGGGACCATCCCGCCGGTGGTCTTCGCGGGCTGGGCCCGGCCGCTGCTGCGCAACGACCCCCGGCTGCGGGCCGCCCTGGCCGGCCGGGCCGGTGGGCCGGCCGCTCTGCTCGGCCGGGCGGTGGACGTGGCCCGGACGACGGTCGCCGTCCCGCTCGGCCCGGTGGCCGGCCGCAACCTCGCGGTCCTCGGGGCGGGTACGGGAGCGGCCGGGCTGCTGGCGAACGCCGCCCGGAGCACCGCTGCCCACCATCCGCCGGGTGCCGCCCGGTTCGTGCTCGCGCCGCTGGCCGAGGGCTCCGCCGCGCTGGCGGCCGGGTTGGCGACCGAGCTGGCGCAGCGGCAGCGGGTGGAGACGGTCGACGCGGCGGGCCTGCTCGCGGCGATGGACGGCGACGGGCCGTCGTACCTGGTGGTGTTCGGGGTGGACCTGGCGACAGCGGAGGAGTTGCCGGTGGAGCGGTTGCGCACGCTGCTGCGCGAGGGCCCGCCGACCGGTATCCACCTGCTGGGCTGGTGGCGGACGGTGCCGCCGTTCGCGGCGCTGCTGGAGCCGGACGGCGAGGTCGACAAGCTGGCCGCGGTCGCCGCGGTGGACGTGCCGGGGGCGATGCTCGGCGCGGTGTTCGGGCGACCGGTGGAGTGGCGGCCCCGCCCCGGCAGGGTGGTGCTCTGGGACGGTCCGGGTGAGCGGGGCACGGTGCTGGTGCCCTTCGCCGACGAGGAGGAGCGGGCGTGAGCAGGCGCGACGAGCGGGCCGGCGCGGTGGGCGTCGACGAGGCGTCCCCGGCGGCGCCGGTCCGGCAGCGGATCGGGAACGAGCCGGTCGGCGCGGTGGCCGCCGCCTGGACGGACTACCTGTCCGCCGCGCGGCAGTTGGACGGGGTACGCCGCGCCGCCGCCACCGCCGCCGCCGAGCAGGCCCGGGCGGTGGAGGCGGCCCGCGAGGAGCTGGCCGGGCTGCACGCCCGGCTGGCGCCGCAGCAGGCCGGGCTGCGGGAGCTGGGCGTACCGGCGATCACGCTGACCCCGACGCCGCCGGAGCTGACCGAGGCGGCCCGGTCGATGGTCGGCGGTCCGGCCGCCGTGCTGGCGGCGTTGCGGGTGGCCCGCGGCTGGGCGGACGCGGCCGACGCGACGCTGGCCGCGCGGGGTCCGCTGCGACCGGCGGCCTGGCCGCCCCGGGCGCGCAACCTGCTGGTGTACGGCCCGCTGGCGCTGCTGGTGCCGATGGTCCAGCTGATCGTCCTCGCGGTCGCCGGGGCGGGCGCGGCGAGCCTGGTGGCGCTGATCGTCGGGCTACCGATGCCGGCGGTCGCGTTCGGGGCGGGCTGGGTGGCGGTGGGTCGGCTCTTCCCGCCGCGCCCGAGCGAGCGGTTGGACCGGACGCCCCGGCTGGGGGCGCTGACCTGCCTGGTCCCAGCGGTGGTGACGGCGAGCGTGATCATGCTGACGCTGCTGGCCGGCTGAGACGCGACGGCCGCCCCGCCCCCACAAGGGGGCGACGCGGCCGGTCGGGATGCTACGGGTCAGCGCGGAATGATCAGGGCCATCGCCTCGGCCCGCGACTTCGCGTCGTGCTGGAGGGTGCCCCGCACCGCGGAGGTGATGGTCTTGGCGCCACTCTTCTGGATGCCGCGCATCGCCATGCACATGTGCTCGCACTCGAGCACCACGACGACGCCGCGCGGTGCCAGCTTGCTCATCAGCAGGTCGGCGATCTGCGAGGTGAGCCGCTCCTGGACCTGCGGACGGCGGGCGAAGACCTCGACCAGCCGGGCCAGCTTGGACAGGCCGGTGATCCGGCCGTCCGGCCCGGGGATGTAGCCGATGTGCGCGCTGCCCCGGAACGGCAGCAGGTGGTGCTCGCAGAGGCTCATCACGTCGATGTCCCGGACGAGCACCAGCTCCTGGTGGTTGGCCTCGAAGGTGGTGCTGAGCACCTGGGCCGGGTCGACCCGGAGGCCGGCGAAGAGTTCCGCGTACGCCCGGGCCACCCGGGCCGGAGTCTGCTGGAGTCCGTCCCGGTCGGGGTCCTCTCCGACCGCGATGAGGATCTCGCGGACGGCCTTCTCGATCCGGGCGAGGTCCATGGTGTCCTCGATCGGACGGCCGGTCAGCTTGCCGCTGATCAGCCGGGCCGCGACGTAGTCCAGGGCCTCGTCGCCGTCGGGCTCGGTCGACGAGGCGGCCAGCCCCGAGTTCTCGGGGCTGGCCGCGGCGTCCGTGTTCAGTGGGTACCGTCCGAGTTGTTCGAGCCGCCGACCGACGCGCCGTCGGCCTGCGCCTGGGCCTTGAGCTTGTCCTTCTCGGCCGGGGTGAGCACCGGGGGCTCGGTGGAGGGCTGACGCTTGCCGAAGCCGTTGTAGGGGGCCATCGGCGGGCGCTTCGCCACCCGGGCGCAGATCCGGGCCATGTCGGCCGTGGAGAGGGTCTCCTTCTCCATCAGCTCCAGGACGATGTTGTCCAGGACGTCCCGGTATTCCACCAGGATCTCCCAGGCCTCGTCGTGGGCCAGCTCGATCAGGGCCCGCATCTCGCCGTCGATCTCGGCCGCCACCACGTCGGAGTAGTCCCGCTCGTGGCCCATGTTGCGGCCGAGGAACGGCTCGTCGCCGCTGGTGCCGTACTTGATCGCACCGAGCTTGGAGCTCATGCCGTACTGGGTGATCATCGCGCGGGCCAGCTGGGTGGCCTTCTCGATGTCGTTGCCCGCGCCGGTGGTCGGCTCGTGGAAGACCAGCTCCTCGGCGGCCCGGCCACCCAGCGCGTACGCCAGGGTGTCGACCATCTCGGCGCGGGTCTGGGTGTACTTGTCCTCGGTCGGCAGGACCAGGGTGTGGCCCAGCGAGCGGCCGCGGGACAGGATGGTCACCTTGTGCACCGGCGCCGCGTGCGGCAGCGCCCAGGCGACCAGCGCGTGGCCACCCTCGTGGTACGCGGTGATCTTCTTCTCCTGGTCGCTCATCACCCGGGTCCGGCGCTGCGGACCCGCGATCACCCGGTCGATCGACTCCTCCAGGGAGTCGTTGGTGATCGCCCGCTGGTCCTTGCGGGCGGTGAGCAGTGCCGACTCGTTGATCACGTTGGCGAGGTCGGCGCCGCTGAAGCCGGGGGTACGCCGGGCCACCGAGTCGAGGTCGACGTCGGGGGTGAACGGCTTGCCCTTGGCGTGCACCCGCAGGATCGCCTTGCGGCCCTCCATGTCGGGGGCGTCCACCGGGATCTGCCGGTCGAAGCGGCCCGGGCGCAGCAGCGCCGGGTCGAGGATGTCCGGCCGGTTGGTGGCGGCGATCAGGATGACCCCGCCCTTGGTGTCGAAGCCGTCCATTTCGACGAGCAGCTGGTTGAGGGTCTGCTCGCGCTCGTCGTGGCCGCCGCCCATGCCGGCGCCACGGTGCCGGCCGACGGCGTCGATCTCGTCGACGAAGACGATCGCCGGGGCGTTCGCCTTGGCCTGCTCGAAGAGGTCGCGGACCCGGCTGGCGCCGACACCGACGAACATCTCCACGAAGTCGGAACCGGAGATCGAGTAGAACGGCACCCCGGCCTCGCCGGCCACCGCGCGGGCGAGCAGCGTCTTACCGGTACCGGGCGGGCCGAAGAGCAGCACGCCCTTGGGGATCTTGGCGCCCAGGGCCTGGTACTTCGCCGGGTTCTGCAGGAAGTCCTTGATCTCGTGCAGCTCCTCGACGGCCTCCTCGGCCCCCGCCACGTCCGCGAACGTGGTCTTCGGGGTGTCCTTGGTGATCATCTTCGCCTTGGACTTGCCGAAGTTGAGCACCCGGGAGCCGCCGCCCTGCATCTGCGACATGAAGAAGATCAGCAGGAGCACCAGCAGGGCGATCGGGAGCAGGTTGACCAGCAGGCTCACCCAGATGCTGTCGGACGACACCTTGGCGTCGGCCGGGCCGGTGACCCGGTTGGCCGCCTTCGCCGCGAGGACGTCGTTCCAGACCTCGTCGCCGACCTCGTACGGGAACTGGGCCTCGATACGGTCGGTCGTGGTGTCGCCGAACTTGGTCTTCTCGGCCAGGTTGAGCTGGAGCGTCTGCTCCTTGTCCTGGAAGACGACCTTGTTGATCTTGGTGGTGTGGAGCTGGTCGAGCGCAACGGAAGTGTCCACGCGGTGGTAGCTGGGACCAGCGGTGAACAGCTGACTGAGCACAACGGCGCCGAGGATGACCAGGATGATCCAGACCACCGGTCGGCGGAAGAAACGCGTACGTTCCATGCTGTTGTCGAGCGCCGAGACGCCCGCATCCTCCTGATCGACGTCCTGACCGTCTGAATGGTGTCGCCGCCTTGGCGGCGCCGAGCCGCCGTGCGGGCCGGCCTCGACCCCGAGGCGCGAACTGCCGCGCCGCGGTCATTCGACGGTACACCGTGTGCGCCAGGAGTGAGCTTCTGAGCCCAGCACTTACGCGGACGGCGAACCGGGGTTCAGCCGGCGTGGCGGGAGCTCCGCACCCGGCCACCCGACCGCCGGTCACACACCAGTCGAGGGGTCGGGCGTGGAGATTGCCTCCATGCCACCGGCACCTACCGTAGTCCGATTTGCTGAGAGCCCGCTGAACGTCCGCTCGATGGACACCGATACGAGCAGCTCTCGGCCCGGCCGGACGGGACCACCGCCGGGCCGGCGGTGGGAGCGGACCCGGCCGGCGACGGGCTCAGGCCCGGGCGTAGACCTCCGGCTTGAGCACGCCGACGTAGGGCAGCTCGCGGTAGCGCTCGCCGAAGTCGAGGCCGTAGCCGACCACGAACTCGGTCGGGATGTCGAAGCCGACGTACTTCACCGGGACGGGGACCTTCACCGCGTCCGGCTTGCGGAACAGGGCCACCACCTCGACGCTGGCCGCGGAGCGGGACTCCAGGTAGCGCAGCAGCCAGGAGAGGGTCAGCCCGGAGTCGACGATGTCCTCGACCACCACCACGTGCCGGCCGGCGATGTCCCGGTCCAGGTCCTTGAGGATGCGGACCACGCCGGACGAGGTGGTGCCCTGGCCGTACGAGGAGATGGCCATGAAGTCCAGCTCGGCCGGCGGACCGTTCCGGCCCAGCGCCCGGGCGAAATCGGCCATGAACATGATCGCGCCCTTGAGCACGCAGACGAGCAGGAGTCCGTCCTCGACGCCGGCGTAGTCCGCCGAGACCTGCTTGGCCAGTTCCGCGGTCTTCTCGCGGATCTGCGCCTCAGAGATGATCACGTGATCGATGTCGGCGTCGTACCAGGAGCCGTCAGCCATGACTCCTAGCCTGCCGTACGCCGGCTGGCCTCCGTCGGCGGGGCCGCCCCTTTTGGAGCGGTCCCGCCAGGGATTTTCTCGGCAATCCGGGCCAATCACCTCAGCAGGTGCGGGACTGCCAGCGGCGGCCCTGGTCGGTCGGCTTCCAGTCGGCCGAGTCGTGACTGTCCGCGGTGAGGCCGGCGGCCGAGGCGACGGCCAGACCGACGAGGAAGAGCAGAAGCAGCAGGAGTTCCATGGCGGCGCTCGCTTTCGCGTTGTTTGGACTGTTATCGCCGCCGGTGCGCACCGGACTGGTACCAGTTTCCGTCCGCCACGCGGAGCCGGACAGTGGCAGGAATGCCATTGCCCCTCGATTTCCTGCCACCACTGGGGTTACCCTCGTCACATGCTCCGATCCGTCGCCGTCCTCGCGCTGGACAAGGTCGCCCCGTTCGAGCTCGGCGTGCTCGCCGAGGTCTTCGGCACCGACCGCACGGCGGACGGGTTCCCCGGCTACCGGTTCGCCGTCTGCACCGCCGACGGCGGCCCCGTCCGCACCTCCTCCGGCTTCGGGCTGACCCCGCACGCCGACCTCGGCCCGGTCGAGGAGGCCGACCTGGTCGCCGTGCCGGCGCACAGCCAGGGTTGCGCGGTGCCCGAGCCGGTGCTGGACGCCCTACGCCGAGCCGCCGACCGGGGGGCGTACCTGCTCAGCGTCTGCTCGGGCGCGTTCGTGCTGGGCGCCGCCGGGCTGCTCGACGGACGCGAGTGCACCACCCACTGGCGGTACGTCGACGAGCTGCAACGCCGCCACCCGGCGGCCCGGGTCCGGTGCAACTCGCTCTACGTCGCCGACGGGCGGGTGCTCACCAGCGCCGGCACCGCCGCCGGCATCGACGCCTGCCTGCACCTGGTACGCCAGGAGCACGGCTCCGCCACCGCCACCCGACTGGCCCGCCGGATGGTCGTCCCCCCGCACCGCGACGGCGGCCAGTCCCAGTACGTCGAGGCGCCGATCCCGGTCACCCCGGAGGCCCCCACGCTGGAGCCGGTGCTGAGCTGGCTGATCGGGCACCTGGACCGACCGACCACGGTGGACGAGCTGGCCGCCCGAGCCGGCATGTCGGCGCGGACCTTCGCCCGCCGGTTCCGGGCCGAGACCGGCACCACCCCGCACGACTGGCTCACCAACCAGCGCGTGCTCCTGGCCCGCCGGCTGCTGGAGGAGACCAGGCTCAGCGTCGACACCGTCGCCGACCGGGCCGGCTTCGGCGACGCCGCCGCGCTACGCCACCACTTCACCCGCCGCGTCGGCACCACCCCGCACGCCTACCGCACCACCTTCCGCGACCGGGTCACCACCACCTGACGACGCGAGAATCAGAACCCGACCGCAGCCCCGTCGACGCGCGACTCCGACCCCACCACGTAGCCGCCCGACGGACCCCGCCACACCGCCTGCCCGTACCCGAAGACTGAAGGCTCCTCCGCGACGGTGACCTCGTGCCCCCGCGAGCGCAACCCCGCGACCAGGCCGGGCACCGCCGCCAGCACCGGCTCGACCAGCAGGGTCCGGCCGGCGTGCCAGTACCAGCGGGGAGCGTCCAGCGCGGCCTGTGGGTCGAGGCCGGCGTCCAGGGTGGCGGAGACCAGCTGGACGTGCCCCTGTGGCTGCATGTGCCCGCCCATCACGCCGAACGGTCCGACCGGCGCGCCGTCGCGGGTCAGGAAGCCCGGGATGATGGTGTGGAAGGGCCGCTTGGCCGGCCCGACCACGTTCGGGTGCGCCGGGTCGAGACGGAAACCGAGGCCCCGGTTCTGCAGCGCGAAGCCGTGCCCGGGCAGCACCACCCGGGAGCCGAACGCCAGGTAGGTGGACTGGATCAGGCTGACCATCATCCCGCCCGCGTCGGCGGTGCACAGGTAGACCGTGCCGCCGCGCTCCGGGTCGCCGGCCACCGGGTCGCCGGCCCGGTCGGTGACCAGGGCCCGCCGGGCCGCCGCGTAGCCGGGGTCGAGCAGGGCAGCGGTCGGCACCGGGGCCCGCTCCGGGTCGGCCACGTGGGCGTGGGCGTCGGCGAAGCCGAGCTTGACCGCCTCGATCTGGCGGTGCAGCCGCTCCCCGACGTCGAGCGCGGCGAGGTCCGTGCCGTCCAGGATGTTCAGCGCGAGCAGGGCGGCGATCCCCTGCCCGTTGGGCGGCAGTTCCCAGACCTCGTGCCCCCGGTAGTTGGCGCCGACCGGGTCCACCCAGGTGGAGGCGTGCCGGGCCAGGTCGTCGCCGGTGAGCAGGCCACCCGTGCGGGCGGCGTGGGCGTCGAGCGCGGCGGCGATGTCGCCCCGGTAGAAGTCCTCCGCGCCGGTCTCGGCGATGCGGCGCAGGGTGCGGGCGGCGTCCGGGTTGCGCCACCGCTCGCCGGGGCGCGGCGCCCGCCCGTCGATGGTGAACACCCGGTCGAACTCGGCGTACTCCTCGCCGCCCGGCTCGACCCGCGCGGCCAGCGCCCGGTCCCAGGTGGCGGCGGTGCCGGTGGCGACCGGGTAGCCGTGCTCGGCGTAGGAGATCGCGTCGGTGAAGAGGTCCGCGAAGGGCAGCGACCCGAACCGGTCGTGCAGGTCCCGCCAGCCGGCCGGCGCGCCGGGCACGGTCACCGGCAGCCAACCCCGGGCCGGCATCGCGGGACCGCGCGCCTGCGCGCCGCCGAGCGCGTCCACCGCCGGCGCGCGCCCTGCGGTCGCGGTGAGCACCACCTCCCGGGTCAGCGCGGCCGGGGACCGGCCGGAGGCGTTCAACCCGTGCAGCCGCTCGCCGTCCCAGACGATCGCGAACAGGTCACCGCCGATGTCGTTGGAGGGCGGCTGCACCACGGTGAGCGCGATCGCCGTGGCCAGCGCGGCGTCGACGGCGTTGCCGCCGCGCCGCAGCACGGCCAGACCCGCGGCCGCCGCGAGCGGCTGGCTGGTCGCGACGGCACCGTTCGGGGCGAAGAGCGGCTGTCGGGGGTACGCCATCCGCCATGTCTACCGCCTCCGGCGGCTCCCGGGGAGGGTCCGCCTCGCCTCCCCCGTGATCGGAACCCGGGAACCGGGACGACACGGCGTCGGATCCCTCGGACATCGTCACCCGATCACGGCTCGACCGGCGGCCAGGGCCGGCCTCAGTCGACCGGGAGCAGGCGGCCGGCGCGGCGGGCCACCCGCAGCCCGCCCGGCAGGTGCGTCGCGCCCTGCCCGCGCCAGTCGGTGACCAGCGCGTCCAACGCCGCCACGTGCCGGTGCGACAGCGCCGCTGGAGAAGCGCCCAGTTCCCGGGCCCAGGCGTGCAGCACCCGGGTACGCACCGCCGGGGCCAGCGCGGCCAGGGCCGCCACGGACAGTCCCCCGTCGACGGCCCGTACCCCGGCCGGGGCGGCGAGCGCGGCGGCGGCCAGGTCGTCCAGGGCGGCGGTGTCGGCGGCCACCAGTCGGGCGGTCCGGGCCAGGTTGTCCAGCACCCCCGGGCCGAGCGCCCGCAGCAGCACCGGCAGCACGTCGGCGCGTACCCGGGCGCGGGCGTACGAGGGGTCGGCGTTGTGCGGGTCCTCCCACGGGGTCAGCCCGAGCGCGGCGCACGCCTTGCGGGTGTCGTCCCGGGTGACGTCGAGCAGCGGGCGCAGCAGCGGCACCCCGTCCAGCTCGCGACGCTCGGGCATGCCGGCCAGTCCGCGCGGTCCGGCACCCCGGGCCAGCGCGAGCAGCACCGTCTCGGCCTGGTCGTCGCGGGTGTGCCCGACCAGCAGCGCCGCCGCGCGGTGTCGCCGGGCGGCGTCGACCAGCGCCTGGTAGCGGGCCTCGCGGGCGGCCGCCTCCGGGCCGCCCGGGCGCCCGGCCACGGTCACCGGCACCGCCTCGACCGGGTCGAGACCGGCCTCGACGGCCCACCGGGCCACCGCCTCGGCCCGCCCGGCGGAGCCCTCCTGCAACCCGTGGTCCACGGTCACCAGACCGGCCCGCCGGCCGAGCCGGGGCGCCACGAAGGCGGTCGCGGCGGCCAGGGCGAGCGAGTCGGCCCCGCCGGAGCAGGCCACCAGCACCGGCCCGTCGGCCGGTAGCGGGATCAGCGCGCGGCGGACGGCGATCCGGATCGCGGCGACCGGCGAGGCGAGGGCGGCCACGGCCGTCCGCTCAGCCGGCGGTCGGGGTGGCGCCGGCCGGCCCGTGCACCCGGGCCACCCAGGCGTCCGGGTCGCCCAGCTCGTTCAGCCGGGGCAGGGTCAGCGGGGAGCTGAAGATCTTGTTGAAGCCGTCCATGCCGACCCGGTCGACCACGCCGTGCACGAACTTGCGGCCCTCGGCGTACTGGCGCATCTTGACGTCGACGCCGAGCAGCCGGCGAATCGCCTTCTCCAGCGGGTTGCCCGCCTCGCGGCGTCGGTTGAACCCCGCCCGGATCCGCTCCACGCTGGGGATGACCTGCGGCCCGACGCCGTCCATCACGAACTCGGCGTGCCCCTCCAGCAGGGTCATCAGCGCGGTGAGCCGGTCGAGCACGGCCCGCTGGGCCGGGGTCTGCACGATGTCCAGCACGCTGGTGCGGCTCTCCGGGTCCTTGATCGCGTCGGAGAGCGTGGCGACGCCCCGGCGCAGCCGCTCCAGCAGGTGCTCGTTGCCCTGCGCGGCGTCGACGAAGGCGTTCACCTCGCCGAGGAAGTACGCCCGCATCCAGGGCACCGAGGTGAACTGGGTGCGGTGGGTGACCTCGTGCAGGCAGACCCAGAGCCGGAAGTCGCGCGGGTTCGCCTCCAGCTTCCGCTCCACCTCGACGATGTTCGGCGCGACCAGCAGCAACTGCCCCGGGTCGGCGGAGAACACCTCGTACTGACCGAGGACCCGGCCGGAGAGGTAGGCGAGCACCGTGCCGGCCTGCATCCCGGTCAGCCGGGAGCCGATCGCCTCGGTGAGCGGCCCGGGACGCTTGTCGCCGGAGAGCCGGTTGACCAGCGGGGTGATCACCTCGCGCAGGCCGGCGATGTTGGTGGCCGCCCAGTCCCGGCGGTCCACCACCCGCACCGGCGGGTGCGTCACCTGCGAGCGCAGCCCGGTGTAGTCGGCGACGTGCCCGGCCGCCTCGTCGGTGAGCCGTCGCAGGTCGACGACCACATCGGTGGCCTCGGCGTACGACACCCGGGGGCCTGACTTGCCCAGCGCCCCCGCGGTCGCGGCGGCCAGATCCCAGTCCACGAACTGCGCCATGCACCCACCGTACCCGCGCCGGAACACCCCGGCCCGGCGTGCGAGCAGGGGCTCCGGCGTCGGGGTCAGCGGCAGCCGCAGCCGGCCAGGGCACCGGCGATCCGGTCGAGGGCCTGACGGCTGACGTCCGAGTCGACGGCCGGGGCCTTGTCGGTGAGGACCGCGAAGGTGAGCAGCCGACCCTCGGCCGTGGTGACCAGCCCGGCGATGGCGTGCACCCCGCTCAGCGTGCCGGTCTTGGCCCGGACCACCCCGGCGCCGGCGGCGGTCGCGTCGACCCGGTAGCGGTCACCCAGGGTGCCGGACCAGGCGCCGACCGGCAGGCCGCCGAAGATGGCGCCCAGCTCCGGGTGGTCGCCCTTGCCGGCGAGCGCGATCAGGTCGGTGAGCAGGGACGGGCTGATCCGGTTGTTCCGGGACAGCCCGCTGCCGTCGGAGAGGCTGATCTCGTCGGCCGGCAGGCCCAGCTCGCCGATGACCTCGTCCATCGCCGCCGCTCCGCCGACGAAGCTCGCCGGCTGGTTGCGGGCCAGCGCCACCTGGCGGGCCAGTGCCTCGGCGATCACGTTGTCGCTGTCGCTGATCATGATGTCGACCAGGCGGATCATCGGCTGCGACTCGACCTTGCCCAGCTCGGTGCCGGGCGCCGGGGCGCCGGTGGCCGCGGCGCCGCCGGCCGGCGGGGCGGTGCCCTGGGTGACCTGGGCGTCCCCGCCGAGGCCGAGGAGCCGGGCGAAGGAGCGGCCGGCGGTCAGGTCGGGCCGCGGGACCCGATCGGCCGCGCCGTGGGTGTCGTCGAAGGTCTTCCGGGCCGCCTCGGGGTCGCTGCGGGCGCCGTCGGTCATCAGCGCGGTGATCGACGCGCCGTAGCCGCCGGTCGGGATGTCGTCGTCCCAGCCGGGGCCGTGCACCGGGCCGGGGAAGAGCGAGGAGTCGACGACGACCTTGGTCGGAGCGATGCCGCCGAGCGCCTGCTTCACCTGCTTGGCCAGCGTGTCGAGGCGGGCCGCGCCGGGGTAGAAGGCCTTGCCGTCCACGGCGAGGGTCGGGTCGCCGCCGCCGACGAGCACCACCTCGCCCGGGTTCGCCCCGGCCACCGCCCGGGTGGGGATGCGGTACCCGGGGCCCCGGGCCTCCAGCACGGTCACACCGGTCGCCAGCTTGGTCACCGAGGCGGGCACCGTGCCGTCGTCGCCGCCCCGGGCGTAGATGGACTGCCCGGTGGTCAGGTCGGCCACCGAGATGTTCACCCGGCTGCCCAGGGCGGCGGCCCCGAGCAGCGGCTCCACGGCGGCGCGTACCCCGGCGGCGGTGGGCAGCGGGGCGTTGGCGTCGGGGCCGGCGAGCACCGGCGACGGGTCGGGCTCCGGCGCCTGAGCGGCGGCGGCCGGTCCGGCGTCGTCGTCGCCCAGCCACCCGGCGACCGGCCCGGGGCGGAGCACCACGGCGACCCCGGCCAGCGCGAGCAGCAGCACCGTGGCGAGCGCCGTCACCGGCAGCAGCCGGCGACGCCAGCGCGGCGCGGGGGCCGGCGGAGCCAGCGGCCCGGCGCCCGCCGGCGGCGGGGAGACGGGCACGGAGCCGGCGGCCGGGGAGAACGGACCCGACGAGGGCGAGACCGGCGCGGCGCCGTAGAGGTGGCCCTGGCCGGCGTGGTGCACCTGGCCGGGCCCGGTGGCCGGGGCGTCCCAGGTCGGCGGCGGGACCCGGGCCGACCCGGCGGCCTGCGGCGGCCCGGACGGCACGCGGGCGGAGCCGGCGGCGGGACGGCCGGGCGGGTTCACGTCGGGGAACCGGCCGGTGTTGCGGGAATCGCCCGGCCAGGCCGGCGAGACCGGCCCCGACGGCGGCTGCCCGGCACCGGGCCCGGGCGGTGCAGAACGGTCGGACGGGTGCGCACCGGGCACCGGGACCCGTCCGCTCGCGGATCCACCGGACCCGCGCCCGTCAACCCCCTCCGGGCGGTAGTGTGAATCTTCCCTCCCCACGACCCCCTCCTCCCGCCTCCGGAACCAGCCTGGGTGACACTACTTCGGTCCGAAGACTATGCGGCGTCCGGAGCCGGTGGGTGGCCAATCACCCTTACCGGGGGCGTCTGTGGTTCCGTTCAGCCAGCGTGGGCAGACGAGGGAGCGTGGGAGATGGATTTCGACGTCACGGTTGAGATCCCGAAGGGTCACCGAAACAAGTACGAGGTGGACCACGTGACCGGCCGGATCCGGTTGGACCGCACCCTCTTCACGTCGACCCAGTACCCGGCCGACTACGGCTTCATCGAGGGCACCCTCGGCGAGGACGGCGACCCGCTGGACGCGCTGGTGCTCGTCCCCGAGCCGACCTTCCCGGGCTGCCTGATCCGCTGCCGCACGATCGGCATGTTCCGGATGACGGACGAGAAGGGCGGCGACGACAAGGTCCTCTGCGTGCCCTACGAGGACCCGCGCCAGGAGCACCTGCGCGACATCCACCACCTGGGCGAGTTCGACCGGCTGGAGATCCAGCACTTCTTCGAGGTCTACAAGGACCTGGAGCCGGGCAAGTCGGTCGAGGGCGCCACCTGGGTGGGCCGGGTCGAGGCCGAGGCCGAGATCCACGCGTCGTACCAGCGGGCCAAGGACGCCGAGGAGCGCGGCGACACCGCGCACTGACCAGCACCGTCACGTTGGGCCCGGGCTCACCCCCGGGCCCTTCGTCGTCTGCCCGGAGGCTGTCGGGAAGCCTCGGGGCGAGCGAGGCGGAGTCCAGGCGGCGATCCGGCAAGGCGGAGGCCGGTTCGGATACCGGTGTTGTATCCGGACCGGCCTCCAACGCCGCCGGTCGTCGGCTGGGCCCGTCGCAGCCGTCGCGAGGTTTCCCGACAGCCTCCTAGCCGAGCAGGCCGCGCGCGGCGTCGTAGAGGCCCAGCACCGCGCAGGCCACCGGCACGACGGAGACCACCAGCGCGGTGTCGGTCAGGTCGGCCGCCCGACCGACGTACGGCGACACCGGCCGCCGGGCGTACGTGGTACCGGCCGCCACGGCGGTGAGCGCCACCAGCAGCCCGCCCACGGTCAGCGCCAGCACCCCCGCGTCGCCGGCCCCGGCGGCCAGCACCACACCGAGCAGCGCGAACCCGGCCAGCCCGGCCAGCACGGGCGGCACCCGGTGGCGGACCGCCACGAAGAGCCGGGAGCGCAGCAGCAGCACCGCCGAGACGACGGCCACCAGCAGCCGCCCGGCCAGCCCACCGGCCACGCCGAGCACCAGCGCAGCGGCGAGCGCCAGCGCGCCGTGCCCGATCAGCATCCCGGTCAGCATCTCCTCGGTCCGGGCCACCGCCGCGTGCACCCGCGCCCGGTCGGGCAGGTCCCGTACGCCGTCCGGGCCGCCGGTCGGGCCGGTGGGCAGGGTGATCGGCGGCAGCGGCAGCTTGCCCAGCCGGATCGCCAGCAGCGGCAGCCCGCCGAGGGCGAAGACCAGCACGCAGAGCAGCACCGCCGCGGTCTCGGCCGGCCCGAGCAGCAGCCCGCCGAGGGCGGCCGCCGCGCCGACCGCGCCGAGGGTCGCGCCGGCCACGAAGACCCGCAGCCGGGTGGCGGTGCCGAGCAGGCCGAGCACCGACACCAGCAGCAGCGCCACCGCGCCGGCCAGCAGCTCGGGGGCGCCCAGCCAGGGCAGCGGCCGGAACTCACCGACTGGATCGCCGGAGCTGACCGCGAGGGCCCCGGCCGCCGCGGCGTACGGCAGCGCGTACCCGCCGAGGGTGGCGCCGGTCGGGCCGTCCCCGTACGCGCGGGAGGCGACCGTGCCGGCGAGCGCGAGCAGCAGCGCGACGGTGACCGCCAGCGGCCAGCCGGCCCGGTGCTGCGGCCCGCCGGCCAGGACGGCGACCAGTCCGACGGCCAGCGGCACGCCGGCACCGGCGAGCGCGGCGGCTCGGGTGGCGGCCGGGGACCAGGCACTGCCGCGCCGGCGGGCGCCGTCGGCGATCGCCTCCACCACGTCGTCGTACTCCAGCTCGGGCCACTCGGCGTGGGCCGGCACGAGGTGCAGCACCTCGCCGTCGCGCACCCCCTGCGGGAGCAGCGCCTGCGCGGTCGCCAGCACCGCCCCGTCGGTGCGGCGCAGCACCCAGCCGCCGTGCCGCTCGCCGTCGTCGGCCAGCCCCTCGCCGGCGTGCCGCAGCACCTCGGGCAGCAGCTCGGCGAGGGGCACCTGCTCCGGCAGGGCCACGTCGACGCGTCGTTGCGGAGCGCTGATGGTGACCCTTGCCAGCCCGGTAGTCATCGACTGATCTCCATATCGAGCGGGAGCGGTGGCTGACGGACGACAGGACTTTACCTACCATGAGCCAGGCTCGGGTCACCGAGCGCCACCTTGGAGGGTCAGTGTCCACTGTCGTCATCAAGCGACCGCCGCGCCGTCCGGCGCCGGAGATACCGGTCGGTGAGCTGCCCGTCGAAGCGCCGCCGGAGATCCCCGCGGTGACCGGCGGCCGCTGGCAGCAGGCGCTGATGGTGCTGCCCATGCTGGGCGGCACGGTGGCGATGGCGATGATGTTCGGCCGGGGCGGCGGTGCCTACTCGTACGTGGTGGGCGGCATGTTCGGGCTCTCCTCGGTGGCGATGCTGGTGACCTCCTGGGGCAGCGCCGCCGGCACCCCGAAGAAGTCGGAGATGATGGCCGCCCGCCGCGAGTACCTACGGCACCTGGCCGCCCTGCGCCGCCGGGTCCGGCAGTCGGCCGGCCAGCAGCGGGCCGGGCTCTTCTACCGGCACCCGGACCCGGGCCGACTCTGGTCGACCGTCGACAGCCACCGGGTCTGGGAGCGCCGGCCGGGTGACCCGGACTTCGCCGTGGTCCGGGTGGCCGTCGGCCCGCAGACCCTGGCGACGCCCCTGATCCCCCCGGTCACCCGGCCGCTGGAGGAGCTGGAACCGATGACCGCGGGGGCGCTGCGGCGCTTCCTCGACGCGTACTCGGTGGTGCCGGACCTGCCGGTGGCGCTGTCGATGCGCAGCTTCGCCCGGGTCTTCGTCCGCGGTGAGGCCGGGGACGCGCGTGGCGGCACCGGCTCGCCCGGGGCGCAGGCACTGGCCCGGGCCATGCTCACCCAGCTCGCCGTCTTCCACGCCCCGGACGAACTGCTCATCGCGGTCTGCGCCGGGCCGGAGCGGCGGGCGCTCTGGGAGTGGGTCAAGTGGCTGCCGCACGCCCACCATCCCGGCCGCACCGACGCCCTCGGTCCGGTCCGGCTGGTCAGCAGCTCCGCCGCCGAACTGGAACGGCTGCTCGACGAGGTGCTGGCCAGCCGGTCCCGGTTCAGCCCGGCCGGCCCGGCCACCGACGGGCCGCACGTGGTGATCCTGCTCGACGGCGGCGACCTGACCGGGGCGACCGAGCTGGCCGGGGACGGCGGCATCGACGCGGTCACCGTCATCGACCTGGACACCCCGCCGCCGCGGCTGCTCGACCGCTTCGCCCTCCTGCTCGAGCTGCGCGGCGACCGGCTGCACTCCCGGTCGGCCGAGGGGCACGCCGAGGTGGGCACCGCCGACCGGCTGGAGGTCGCCGACGCCGAAGCGGTGGCCCGCCGGCTCGCGCCGCTGCGGCTGGCCACCACCGTACGCGGGGGCGAGACCGCGCCCGGGGCCGAGCTGGGCCTGCCCGAGCTGCTCGGCATCGGCGACCCGGAGGGCTTCACCGCCGAGCAGGGCTGGGCGCCCCGCTCGGGGCGGGACCGGCTGCGGGTGCCGATCGGGGTCGGTGCCGACGGCGGCGCGATCGAGCTGGACCTGAAGGAGTCGGCGCAGGACGGCATGGGTCCGCACGGCCTGCTGATCGGCGCGACCGGCTCCGGCAAGTCGGAGCTGCTGCGCACCCTGGTGCTCGGCCTGGCCGCCACGCACAGCTCGGAACAGCTCAACTTCGTGCTGGTCGACTTCAAGGGCGGCGCCACCTTCGCCTCCTTCGACCGGTTGCCGCACACCGCCGCCGTGATCACCAACCTGGCCGACGCGCTGCCGCTGGTGGACCGGATGGTGGACGCCATCAACGGCGAGCTGATGCGCCGCCAGGAGCTGCTGCGCCGGGCCGGCAACTTCGCCAGCCTGCGCGACTACGAGCGGGCCCGGGCCGCCGGCACCCCGCTGGCCCCGCTGCCCTCGCTGCTGCTGATCTGCGACGAGTTCTCCGAGCTGCTCTCCGCCAAGCCGGACTTCATCGACCTGTTCGTCCAGATCGGACGGCTGGGCCGGTCGCTCGGAGTGCACCTGCTGCTGGCCAGCCAACGCCTGGAGGAGGGGCGGCTGCGCGGGCTCGACACCCACCTGTCGTACCGGATCGGGTTGCGCACCTTCTCGGCGCTGGAGTCCCGGACGGTGCTCGGGGTGCCGGACGCGCACGAGCTGCCCCGCTCGCCCGGGCACGGCTACCTGCGCGCCGGCACCGACCCGCTGGTCCGCTTCAGGGCCGCGTACGTCTCCGGGCCGGTCCGCCGGCGCGGCGCGGCGGCCGGCGGCGGCGCGGGCGGCGGCACCCGGCTGCTCACCTTCTCCACCCACCTGGTGCCGGTGCCGGAGCCGGCCACCGCGGCGCTGCCCGCCATCGAGGAGGAGACGGAGAACCTGCTCGACGTGCTGGTCGGCCGGCTCGCCGGGCAGGGTCCGCCGGCGCACCAGGTCTGGCTGCCCCCGCTCGACACCGCACCCGCCCTGGACGAGCTGCTCGGGCCGGCCGCCGTCGACCCGCAGCGCGGCCTCACCGTGGCCAACCCGGAGCTGCACGGCGCGCTCCAGGTGCCGGTGGCCCTGGTGGACAAGCCCTTCGAGCAGCGCCGCGACCTGCTCTGGCTGGCGCTGGACGGCGCGGCCGGGCACGTGGCGGTGGTCGGCGGACCGCAGAGCGGCAAGTCGCACCTGCTCCGCACGCTGGTCTGCGCGCTGGCGCTCACCCACACGCCGGCCGAGGCGCAGGTCTACTGCCTGGACTTCGGGGGTGGCGGGCTCGCCGCGCTGCGCGACCTGCCACACGTCGGTCAGGTGGCGGGGCGGTCCGACCCGACGGTGGTGCGCCGGACCATCGGCGAGATCGCCACCCTGCTCGCCGAGCGGGAGCGCCGCTTCGCCGAGCTGGGCGTCGAGTCGATGGCGGCCTGGCGGCAGCGCCGGTCCGGGCTGGCGGGGGCCGGCCAGCCGATCGTCGACCCGTTCGGCGACGTCTTCCTGGTGGTCGACGGCTGGGCCACCCTGCGCGGCGAGTACGACGACCTGGAGCCGCTGGTCACCGACCTGGCCACCCGCGGCCTGTCGTACGGGGTGCACGTGGTGGCGAGCGGGGTCCGCTGGATGGACTTCCGGCCGGCCATCCGGGACCTGTTCGGCTCCCGGCTGGAGCTGCGCCTCGGCGACCCGGCGGACTCGGTGGTGAAGCGGGTCGCCGCGGCGAGCGTGCCGGAGAAGTCACCCGGCCGGGGCATCACCGCGCAGAGCCTGCACTTCCTCACCGCGCTGCCCCAGCTGGCCGGGACGGAGACGGCCGACCTGGTAAAGGCGGTCGCCGGAGCCTGGTCCGGTCCGCCCGCCCCGCGGGTGCGGCTGCTCCCGCCGGTGCTCCCCTACGCCGACCTCGACACCTCCGCCGCCACCGGGCTGGCCTTCCCGATCGGCGTGGCCGAGGCGGACCTGCGCCCGGTGGCGGTGGACTTCGCCGCCGAGCCGCACTTCGTGGTCTTCGGCGACGCGGAGTGCGGCAAGTCCTCATTCCTGCGCGCGCTGGCCACCTCGATCATCGACCGGTTCACTCCGGAGCAGGCCCGGATCATCCTGGTCGACTACCGGCGCAGCCTGTACAGCCTGATCGACGACCCGCACGTGATCGGGTACGGCAGCGCGGCGGCGCACACCGCCGAGCTGGTCGAGTCGGTCGCCGGCTACATGCAGGCCCGGCTGCCCGGGCCGGACGTGACCCCGGCGCAGCTGCGGGAGCGGTCCTGGTGCTCGGGGCCGGAGCTGTTCGTGCTGGTCGACGACTACGACCTGGTGTCCAGCGGCCCGGCGAACCCGCTGCGCGGCCTGGAGGAGCACCTGCCGCAGGCCCGCGACATCGGGCTGCACCTGGTGCTGGTCCGCCGTTCCGGCGGTGCCGCCCGGGCCCAGTACGAGCCGATCGTGCAGCGGCTGCGCGAACTCTCCACCGCCGGGCTGGTGATGAGCGGCAGCCCGGACGAGGGACCGCTGGTCGGGCAGGTCCGTCCCGGGCCACTGCCGCCCGGGCGGGGCCGGCTGGTCACCCGACGTGAGGGCGTACGCCTGGTCCAGTTGGCACATCTGCCCCCACCGTGAGCGTGTCCGGCGGAACGTCCCGCCGGGGAGGGGAAAACCGGTAATCTGCCGAGCAGCACGTGTCATGGACGATGAATGGCGGAGGATGTGACCAGGGTTCGGCACGGCTCCCCGACTACGCTCAACCGGTTCGCCGGCCGGGCGTTGCTCGGTGTCGCGGCGACCGCCGTGACGGTCGTCGGCGCGGTGCCACCACCGGCGTCGGCCGCCCCCTCCCGACCGGTCGCCGTCGCCGCGCGGGCCGCCGGCGTGCCGCTGGCCGAGCCGGGTTTCGTCCCGCTGGAGACCACGGCCCGGGCCGACCGGGTCCGCGACGACCAGTGGCAGCTCAATGAGTTGCGGGCCAGCACCGCGTGGAGCGCCTCCACCGGCCGGGGGGTCACCGTCGCGGTGATCGACTCCGGTGTGGACGGCACCCATCCGGATCTGGCCGGCCAGGTGCTGCCCGGCATCGACCTGGTTTCCCCCGCCGGCACCGACGAGCCGGACCCGGTGGGTCACGGCACCACGGTGGCCAGCCTGATCGCCGGGCGCAACGACGACCGGAAGGGCGTGGCCGGGCTGGCCCCGGGCGCCCGCATCCTGCCGGTCCGGGTGCTCGACGACGAGAACCGCTACGACGACGCGATGATCGTCGCCAAGGGGGTGCGCTGGGCGGTCGACAACGGCGCCCGCGTGATCAACCTGTCCCTGGGCGGCAGCGGCGACAGCCCCGCGCTGGCCGCCGCGCTCGACTACGCCTTCGCCCGGGACGTGGTCGTGGTCGCCTGCACCGGCAACCTCGCCACCTCGTCCAGCCCCAAGGTCTGGTACCCGGCCCGGGAGCCCGGCGTGATCGCCGTGGCCGGGCTGGAGGGCAGCAGCGAGAACCTGTGGTCCGGCTCGATCACCGGGCACGCCACCACCCTCACCGCACCGGCCACCCGCCTGGTCGGGGCCCGTCCACCGGACGGTTACTGGGGGGTGCAGGGCACCAGCTTCGCCGCACCGCTGGTGGCGGCGACCGCCGCGCTGGTGCGCGCCCGGTTCCCGGAGATGTCCGCCGGGGACGTGGTCAACCGGCTGCTGACCACCGCGAAGGACATCGGCCCCACCGGTCGGGACGACCGCTTCGGGTACGGCCTGGTCGACCCGGTGGCCGCGGTGACCGGGGACGTGCCGCTGGTGCACCGCAACCCGCTCGACGACCAGACCTCCCCCGGCGTGGTCGGCTTCGGCCCGGCACCCGGGTCGACCGACGACGCCCAGGCCGGCGGCACCGGCTCCGAGCCGCTCGGCTTCACCGCGCCCCGGCAGCACACCCGCTGGTCCGCCCAGCCGGCCGGCGCCGAGGACGACACCGCGCCGCGCCGGCTCTGGACCGGCGTGGCCATCCTCGTCGCCCTGGTCACCGGCACCGCGCTGATGATCCGCCGGTTCCGTCTCTGGGGCCGCTGACCCCGGCCTGATCGGCCGCCTCGCTGGGTAAGAGCTGACGCCATGAGCAACCCCGGCCAGCGCACCTCCGTACGCCCGTCGACCCGCTCCTGGCGGGGTCGACGCCTGGACCGCGACCACTCGCTGGGCCTGCGACTGACCCTGGCCTCGGCGGCGGCGTTCCTGGTGCTGGTGCCGTTCGCGCTGCTGGCCGTGCTGGTGGTCGGCGCCTGGCCGCCGCTGCACCACCTGGACGCGGTGGTGACCGACGCGCTGTACCGCTACGCCGTCGACCACCCCGCCTGGGTGCGGGCGATGAACGGGTGGACCAACGTCTTCGGCCCGGGGCCGCTGCGGGTGGCGGCGCTGGCCGTGGTGGTCTGGCTGTGGACCCGCCGGGCCCGCCGGCTGGCCCTCTGGGTGGTCACCACGATGACCGTCGGCGGGCTGCTCGGCGCGCTGCTGAAACTGCTGGTCGGCCGCAGTCGACCGGACCTGCTCGACCCGGTGGCCCGGGCGGCCGGCTTCGCCTTCCCGTCCGGGCACACGCTGAACGCCACCCTGGCCGCCGGCGTGCTGCTGCTGGTCTTCCTGCCGTACGCCCGGGGCCGGACGGCCGCGCGGGTGGCGCTCTGGGTGGCGGCGGTGCTGGTCGCCGGGGTGACCGGGCTGAGTCGGGTGGCGCTCGGCGTGCACTGGACCAGCGACGTGCTGGGTGGCTGGCTGCTCGGCGTGGCGGTGGTGGCGGCGACCTCCGCCGCGTTCACCACCTGGCGGGAGCGGACCGGCCGGCCCGCCGCCGAGGGTGTGCAACCGGAGCTGGCCGACGGCCGGAACGAGCCCGACGCGTAGTTGTGGCCCGGCGGGGGTAATGGGCGGCCCATGTCCGACTTCGCGGGGCAGGTCGTCAAGCGGGTGCTGGTGCCGGTGGCCCTGCTGCTCGCCTTCATGGTCCTGCTCGGGGTGCTGGTCACCCGGGTGCTGGACCGGGTCTGGCCGTTCACCGTGGAGGACGCGGTCAACCGGGACCTGGCCGCCGACCGCACCGGCGGCTGGAACGACGTCTCGCTGGTGTTCAGCACGCTCGCCAGCACCCAGGTGATCGTCCTGGTCACCGCGGTGGCGGCGCTGGTCCTGCGGCTGGTGCTGCACCGGTGGCGGGAGCCGCTGTTCCTGTGCGCCGCGGTCAGCGCCCAGGCGCTGGTCTTCCTGCTGACCACGATGGCCATCGACCGGCGTCGCCCGGCCGTCGAGCAGATGGACGTCTCGCCGCCCACCTCCAGCTTCCCGTCCGGGCACACCTCGGCGGCGGTGGCGCTCTACGTCGGCATCGCGCTGCTGCTGGCGCTGCGGGTGGGGAGCACCGCCGGCAAGGTCACCTGGTGGGCCCTGCTGGTCCTGGTGCCGGTCGGGGTGGCGCTGACCCGGATGTACCGGGGCATGCACCACCCGAGCGACGTGGTGGCGTCCTTCGTAACGGCGGCACCTGTGTGGCGATCATGGCCCGGGCGGTGCTGGACCGAACACTGAACTGGGGCCGGGCTCGGCTGCCCGGGGTCACCCCGTCGGGCGGGGACGTGGCCGCCGCCCGCGCCCGGAGCTGACCCCGGCCGCGGTCACCCGGCCGCCGGGGGCGGGGCTCAGGTGCAGTCGCCCGTGCCCACCCCACGGGTACGCTCCGCACCCGCCAGCGCCACCGACCGCGCCTCCGCCGCCGTCACCGCGAAACCCGTGTTCGGGTCGTCCGCAGCCGCGGCGAAGATCACGCCGAGCACCAGGCCGTTGGAGGAGACCAGCGGTCCGCCGGAGTTGCCGCTGCGGACCAGCGCCCGGATCGTGTAGATCTCCCGGGTCACGTCGCCCGAGGAGTAGATGTCCGGCCCGGTGATCCGGTCGACGTCGCGCACCCGGGCCGGCCGGGCGTCGTACGGGCCGTCGAGGGGGAAGCCGAGCACGATCGCGTCCGAGCCGCTGCCGGCCTGCCCGGCGGCGAAGCGCAGGGACGGGCCGGGCAGCCCGGGCACGTGCAGCACGGCGAGGTCGCGGTCCGGGTCGTAGACGACCACCTCGCCGTCGTACCGCTCGCCGCGCAGCTCCACGGCAACCGAGCGGGTGCCGGCCACCACGTGCGCGTTGGTCATCACCCGGTCGTCGGCGTACACGAAGCCGGAGCCCTCGATGCGGCGCGCGCAGCTCGGCGCGGAGCCCAGCACCTTGACCACCGACCGCTGGCTGTTCGCCACCACCTGGGAGCCGGCCAGGGCCGGGTCGGGCGGGGAGACCTGCCGCGCCTGGGTGCGGCCCAGGCCGTTGAAGACGTCCGGGAAGCCGTCGGTGTCCACCGTGTCGCGAAGGGCGGTGGAGAGCTCCTGGGCCCGGTCGGGCAGCACCCGGTCCACCACGGTCAGCAGCGCGCTGTTCTTGACCGAGGCGGACAGCCAGGGCAGCGGGGAGGAGGCCAGTGGGACGGCGACCAGCCAGGCCACCAGCATCACGGCGAAGAGCGAGACGAACGCGCCGCCGATGTCGTCGGCCCGCTTCGCCACGTCGTTGGTGATCGTCCTGCGCAGGTGCGAGCCGAGCCAGCCGGCGAGCGCCTGCCCGAGCACGGCCAACCCGAAGACGGCGACCAGGGAGATCAGCACCCGGGTGCCGCTGTCGACGAACTGCCGGGCGAAGATCGGGCCGACCTGGAGGCCGAGGAGCGCGCCCAGGAAGAAGCCGGAGAGCGAGAGCGCCCCGATGGCGAAGCCCTGGCGGTATCCGCTGATCGCGAACACGAGCATGAGCAGGAGCAGGACGAGATCCACGACGGACACGCGTCAAGGGTACGGGCACCGGGCACGACCGGGGCGTTGCGCTTGCGGAACGTGACGGTCAGGTCAGCGGGCCAGCCATCTCGTCGACCTCGTCGGTGCCGGCGGAGGGCGCCGGGGTGGCCCCGACGGGCGGCAGCTCGATCACCCGGCCGCGCGGCCAGGGACGCGCCCAACCCCCCATCTCCAGGAGCGTCGCGAGCACTCCGGCGGTGAAGCCCCAGACCAGCATGCCGCGCACGGAGAAGGCGGGCCCGATCCAGCCGCTTGGATGGCGTACCCGCATCCGGTTCTCCGGGTCGACCAGCTCGGCGACGGGCAGCCGGGCGACGTGGGCGACCTCGGCCGGCTCCCGGGGGTGTACCGGGTGCGGCGCGTGCCACCAGGCCAGCACCGGGGTCACCACGAAGTCGCTGACCGGGATCCACAGCCTGGGCAGCTCGGCCAGCACGGTCACGCTGGCCGGGTCGAGGCCGACCTCCTCGTTCGCCTCGCGCAGCGCGGTCGCGGAGGCGTCGGCGTCCTCCGGGTCGGCCGCGCCGCCGGGGAAGGCCGGCTGGCCGGCGTGGTTGCGCAGGGTCGCGGCCCGCTGGAGCACCAGCACGTCCGGGCCGACGCCGGGCTCCTCGCCGAGCAGCACCAGCACCGCGCTCTCCCGGCCGCCCTCCTCGGGGGTGGTGAGCCGGGTGAAGTCCTCCACCCGGGCGGAGCCGAGCCGACCGAGCAACGGGTCGATCCAGGCCGGCGGGCGGGTCACGGTGCCACCTTCGTTCGCGACTGCGGGGCTCGCAGGACCGGCTCACTCCTCGCGCTCACGGTGCCACCTGCACGCCGAGGTGCTGCCGGACCAGCGCGGCGAGCCGGGCGTCGTCGAGGGCGCCGGTGGCGTCGGTGTGGCGTACCCGGCCCTGCGCGTCGACGAGGAGGGTCAGCGGGAGGGCGTTGCGCCCCAGCTCGCGTTGCAGCGCCTCGCCCTGGTCGAACAGCATCGGGAAGCGGATGCCGTAGTCCTCGCCGATGGACTGCGCGGCGCTGCGGGTGTCCCGGCTGTTGACGCCGATCACCTGGAGCCGACCGGCCGCACGCTCGCTGAGCCGCTGGAAGGCGGGCAGCTCCTTGCGGCAGGGCGGGCACCAGGAGGCCCAGACGTTGACCACGGCGGGGCCCCGGACGTCCCGCAGCGCCACCGGCGTGCCGCCGGTGAAGCAGGAGAGGATCAGGCCGGGCAGCACCGCCCCGGCACCGCCCGCCCCGACGGCTCCGCTGGCGGCCGGCGCGGCGGCACCGGACGGGGTGGCGGCACCGGACGGGGTGGCGGCACCGGACGGGGTGGCGGCACCGGACGGGGTGGCGGCACCGGACGGGGCGGCGGCACCGGTCGCGGCCGGCGGGCGGGTCAGCGTCGCGCAGTCGGCGAACGGCGAGGGGCGTTCGGCCCGGGCGGTCGGGGTGGTGGCGCTGCCCTGACCGGTGGCGGTGCAGCCGGCGACGGCCAGCAGCGCGGGGACGAGCAGGGCAGCCAGCCGCCGGTTCACGGCACCTCCGCGGCGACGGCCTGCCGCGGCACCAACTCGGGGTCGACCCCGGCGGCGGCCGCGAGGTCCCGGGCCCGGGGGCCCTTGAGCAGCTTCGCGGCGGCGGCCGGCTCGGTGGGCCCGGTCCCGTACGACGGGCAGAGCTTCGCCAGCGTGCAGGCCCCGCAGGCCGGCTTGCGGGCGTGGCAGACCCGCCGGCCGTGGAAGATGATCCGGTGCGAGAGCATGGTCCACTCGCGCTTGGGGAAGAGCGCGCCGATCTCGTGCTCGATCTTCACCGGGTCGGTCTGCGCGGTCAGCTTCCAGCGCTGCACGAGCCGCTGGAAGTGGGTGTCGACGGTGATCCCCGGGACGTCGAAGGCGTTGCCGAGGATGACGTTGGCGGTCTTGCGGCCGATCCCGGGCAGCGTCACCAGGTCGGCCAGCCTGCCGGGGACCCTGCCGTCGTACCGCTCGACCAGGGCCTGGCCCAGCTTGATCAGCGAGTCGGTCTTGTTGCGGTAGAAGCCGGTCGGCCGGATCAGCTCCTCCAGCTCCGCCCGGTCGGCCCCGGCGTAGTCGGCCGCCGTCGGGTAGCGGACGAAGAGCTTCGGGGTGACCTCGTTGACCTTCTTGTCGGTGCACTGCGCGGAGAGGATGGTGGCGACGGCCAGCTCCAACGCGTTGGAGTGGTCGAGTTCACAGTGCGCGTCCGGGTGCGCCTCGGTCAGCGCCCGGCCGATCCGCCGGGCGCGCCGGGTCCGGCCGAGGTCCGTCTCGGTGGAGCTGATGGTCACGCCGGCCAGCCTACGTCGCCGGGACGACCACCCGCCGGGCCCACGCCCGGCTCAGCCGGCCTGCGGCGCGCTGATCCTGCCCTCGGCGTCGAACCGGGCCCCGGTCCGCGGGAAGTCGGCCCGGCTGAGCTGCTTGATGAGCCCGAGGCCCTGGTCGGCGGAGTCCATGGTCGGCTTGCCGACGGAGTTCATCCGGGTGGAGGTGAAGGAGCCGCCGGCGAAGCTGCCGTCCGGCTTGAGCGACACCTTGAGCACCCCGCCCCAGCCGAGCCGCCCGCTGGGGTTGAGCGACCGGCCGCCGCCGGCGAAGTTGCCGAGGCTGTAGGCGATCAGCCGGCCCTGGTAGAACTCCATGCCGCGCAGCACGTGCGGGCCGTGCCCGACGATCAGGTCCGCGCCGGCGTCGACCATGGCGTGGGAGAACTTGATCGGGTCGCCCCGGTTCTCGCCGTAGAACAGCTCGGTGCCCGGCTTGACCTTGGTCTTGTCGGCCCCCTCGGCGCCCATGTGCACCTGGACCACGACGAGGTCGGCCATGGTCGCGGCCTTCTCGACGACGGCGGTCGCGGCGTCGATGTCGGTCAGGCTGTTCGACCAGGGGTACGACGAGAAGCCGGCCACCGCGATCTTGACGCCCTTCACCTCGACCACGGTGATCTGGTCCGGCGCGCCGGTGTGCTCGAGGCCCTGCTTCTCCAGCGCCTTCTGGGTGTTCGCGTACCCCTGCGGGCCGTAGTCGTAGCCGTGGTTGTTGGCCTGGTTGAGCAGCTCGAAGCCGGCGTCCTTGAGGTGGGCGGCGTAGCTGGACGGGGCCCGGAACTGGTAGCAGGCGGTGGAGTTGGCTCCGCACTTGCCGGTGCCGGTGTCCTCGGTCAGCGGCTCCTCCAGGTTGCCCATCACCAGGTCGGCGGCGAGCGCGTCGGAGATCTCGTCGAAGAAGCCCTTCCCGCCGTTGGCGGGGAGCCGGGAGGGGGCGTTGCCCATGATGATGTCGCCGGTCGCCGAGAGCGAGACGGCCTCGCCGGCCGGCTCCGAGGCGCCGCCGGACGGGGCCGGCGCACCGGTGGCGCCCCCGCCACCACCGCGCTGCCAGACCGGCGTGGTGTCGTCGTCCGACGTGCCGCAGCCGACGGTGAGCAGCACGGCGAGGACCGCGCCGACGGCGAGCGCGGCACGGCGGCGGGTCCTGGGAGGCGCGGGAGCGGGCATCGCTGGCGACCCTACCCGGTAGGTAACGGCACGACGATGGCCTTTCGGACCGAAGTTCACTTCGCCCGCCGGTCGGACCAGGGGACGCACGGCAGCGACCCGCCGTCCCGGACGGCGGCGTGCACGGCCCGGGCCAGCGGGGCGCCCCAGGTGGACCGGGGGCCGCCGTAGGGCTCGGCGGGGCCGTCGGCCGGGCAGAGCACGGTGACCGCGTCGGTGGGCGTACCGGTGGCGGGCAGGCCGAGTTCCCAGATCGCCTGGGCCTTCGCCTCGGTCGCCGTGGCGACGGCGTTGACCAGCGCGGCGTCGCCGAGCGCCGCCGGGACGTACACGACGATGTTGACCGTGCCCACCCGCTGGGCCGGCGCCGCCGGGGCCGGCGCGGCGGCCCAGACCGGCATGCCCAGCCCGACCGTCGCCCAGGCCCGCACGCCGGTGTCGGCCCGGGCCACCACCTCGGCGACGTCCACCCCGGTGAGCAGGCCGATCCCGGGTCCGGCCAGGCCGAGGCCGCCGGCCAGCGCGGCGAGGTGGGCGGCCGGGTCGTCCCGGTGGTACGACATCGGCACGGTCGCGTTCACGACCCAGTTCCGGACGCCGATCCCGCCGCCGAGCGGGCCGGAGCTGGCCGCCCGCAGGGGCGCCCCGGCGCGCCACACCAGCAGCGGGATGTCCCGGCCGTCCTCGGGACGGCTGGTCAGGGTGGGGTCGCTCAGCACGCCCGTCACCCTACGGCCATCGACGGCGACGCCCGGTCACCACCCGATACGGCCGCGCGATACTAGCCCCTGATCAGGGCGGGAAGGTTAAGTCCAAGGATCAAGATTCCAGGGGTGCGCCGCTGATTCGTGCTCACGTGCGCCTAGACTTGTCGGCGCGCGAGGGATAAGCGGACGGCGGACCCGGCCGACGGACGGCGACGCGCAACCGGAGGTGCGCGATGGACGAGGTACTGGCCCGCAGCGGGATCTTCCAGGGTGTCGACCCGGAGGCTGCCGAGGCGCTCGCCAAGGAGATGGAGACGATCGACGTCCGCAAGGGCGAGATCGTGTTCAACGAGGGCGAGCCCGGCGACAGTCTCTACATCCTCCTGTCGGGCAAGATCAAGGTTGGGCGTCGGGCGGCCGACGGCCGGCAGAACCTGATCGCCGTGATGGGCCCGTCGGACATGGTCGGTGAGCTGTCGCTCTTCGACCCCGGTCCGCGTACGGCCACGGCCACGGCGGTCACCGACACCCGGCTGGTGCGGCTGCGCAAGCAGGCGCTGCGGCCCTGGCTGAACAACCGGCCCGAGATCGCCGAGCAGCTGCTGCGGGTGCTGGCCCGCCGGCTCCGCCGGACCAACGACTCGCTGGCCGACCTGATCTTCACCGACGTGCCGGGCCGGGTCGCCAAGAACCTGCTCCAGATGGCCGGCCGCTTCGGCACCCGCGACGGCGGCGTGCTGCGGGTGACCCACGACCTCACCCAGGAGGAGATCGCCCAGCTCGTCGGCGCCTCCCGGGAGACGGTCAACAAGGCGCTGGCCGACTTCGCCTCGCGGGGCTGGCTGCGGCTGGACGGCAAGAGCATCATCATCCTCGACCCGGAGCGTCTGGCCCGCCGCGCGCGGGTCTGACCAGGTCAGAACGAACGTCCCGGCCCGGCTCGCCGTCGTGCGGTCCGGGCCGGCCCCTTCGCGTCACGGCAACGGATCGTCGCGCTGCTCCGTCCGCCACGGCTCCTGCCGCTTGCCGAGCCTGGGCACGGGCCGGCGGTGTCGCCACCGCTCGGCCTGGTCGCGCCAGCGGTGCCAGGTCCACCGCAGGTAGGCGAGGTAGATCGCGGTGGCCAGCAGACCGATCGCGAGGAACAGCCGACCCCCGAGGATCAGCCAACCCCCCTTTTCGTAAGGCTTGTCGCTCCGCAGGTAGACGTAGTCTCGATCCTCCGGGTCGTAGACCACGGTCAGCCGCTCGCCGGGGGTTGGCAGGTCTTCGGGCGGTCCGGCCACATGTGCCACGACCCTCTCGCCCTGAGTCGTCGTGAACCCCACCTTCAACAACGACCCCCGCCGCAACTCGCGGGCCTCGACGACCACCGCAACGGCCGACTCGCCCCGCTCCCGCAAGTCCCGTGCCTCGAGCAGGCTGCCGACGCCGCACGCGACGAAGGTCAGCGCACTGAGACTTACCACCAGAACGGCGGCGAAGGCCGGGTGCCGCAGCCAGTAACCGGGGCGCCATCGGCTCCGTGGTTCGCGCTGCACCGGGTCAACCGGTGCGGCCGACGCCACGGCCGACGGTTGGCTGCGTCGCCTGCGCCGCTCGTTCCGACTGGCCACCCACCGCCTCCAGCCCGCCCGCTCCCGCCTGGCAATCGCGGCTCACGGTAGACGGCGGCACCAAGGTGGGCGGTGCCGGCGATCCCGGTGCGGTCTGCCCGGCGCAGAATTCCTGGACTCCGGCGCGGGTCGTGGCCAGGCTGGGGCGATGCATGAACGTGTCGCCGTCCTCTCCGACATCCATGGTGCGCTGCCCGCGCTGGAGGCCGTACTGGCCGAGCCGGACATGGTCGCCGCCGACCTGATCGTGCTCACCGGTGACATCGCCGCCGGACCGCAGCCGGTCGAGGTGCTGGACCTGCTCGTCTCGCTCGGCGACCGGGCCTGTTGGGTCGGCGGCAACGCCGACCGGGAGCTGGTGGAGGCGCGGGCCGGTCGGTCGTCCCCGATCGAGGTCTCGAACTGGGCCGCCGGGCAGCTCCGCGACGACCACGTCGCCCGACTGGCCGCGCTGCCGCTGACCGTCACCCTGCCTGTCTCCGGCCTCGGCCAGGTGCTCTTCTGCCACGCGACGCCTCGGAACGACGAGGAGGTCGTCCTGGTCGACTCCCGGATGCAACGCTGGGCGGAGGTCTTCGCCGGGCTGCCGGCCGAGGTCGGCACGGTGGTCTGCGGCCACACCCACATGCCGTTCACCCGGCTCGTCGACCGCCGCCTGGTGGTCAACCCGGGCAGCGTCGGCATGCCGTACGGCGGTGCCGGGGCGTGGTGGGCCCTGCTCGGGCCGGGCGTGCAACTGCGCCGCACCCCGTTCGACGTGGATGCCGCCTGCGCCCGGGTCGCTGCCGAGTCGGGCTTTCCCGATGCCGCCGCGTGGGCCGACGAGTACCTCCGCTCCCGGCACAGCGACTTCGACGCGCTCACCGTGTTCGGCCCCCGGGACGGTCGCTGACCCCGGCGAACCTGAGCAGAAAACTCCGCCGTGCGATGCTGCGCGGCTCACGCGTCCGGCGCGGCCGGTGCGCCTGGGCACGGCCGGTGCGGCCCGCGCGGTGGCCGGTGCGGGCGGCTGCCAGGGCTCGTCCCATCGCCCGGTTCACTGGCGGGTCCTTTCGAGCTGATGACGTAAACGGATCGCCCGCTGAGTCGTATACGTCATCAGCTCCAAAGGACCGCAACACCACCACAAGGACCGGGAAGAGGTCGTTCTCGCGGGCCGAAAACAGACCCGGGCAAGGCCGGAGCGGACCCAGGCGGGCGGGGCGGCCCCCGGGCGGGCGGCGCGGACCCGGACGGGCGCGCAGGGCGGCGAAAGCAGAAAAAGTCAGGCTTGACTGTTTGTTTCGGGGGCGGCACGCTGTCCCCGTGTCCACCGCATCGACGCGCGTCCCTCAGCAGGAGCGCAGCCGCGCCACCCGGGCCCGGCTGCTGGAGGCGACCGTCGACTGCCTGGTGGAGTACGGCTGGTCCGGCACCACCACGACGGTGGTCGCGGCCCGGGCCGGCGTCTCCCGCGGCGCGCAGCTGCACCACTACCCGACCAGGGCGGCCCTGGTGACCGCCGCCGTCGCCCACCTCGCCGACCGACGGGCGGCGGAGCTGCGCACCGAGGCGGAGTCCCTGCCGGCCGGGCCGCAGCGGCTCGACCGGGTGGTCGACCTGCTGGGCGTGGCCTTCACCGGGCCGCTCTTCGTCGCCGCGCTGGAGCTCTGGGTCGCCGCCCGCACCGACGCCGAGCTGCGCCGCGCCCTGGTGCCGCTGGAGGCCCGGGTCGGCCGGGAGATGCACCGGCTGACCGTGGCGCTGCTCGGCGTGGACGAGCGCCGCCCCGGCGTACGGGAGGCCGTGCAGGCCACCCTCGACCTGCTTCGCGGGCTGGGCGTGGCCAACCTGCTCAACGACGACTCGGCCCGCCGTACCGCCCTGCTGCACACCTGGAAACGCCAGCTCGCCGCCCTGCTCACGCCCGACGCCGGCCCACCGGAGCGCGCCACGGCGGGGCCCGAGCGCGAGAGGCAGTGACCCGCCCGTCCTGACCGGCACACCCCCGCCCGGAGGCACCATGGTCGACCTGACAGCACTGCTCGCGGATCTGGCCGCCGAGTCCGAGCAGCTCGACGCCCTCGTCGCGCCGCTGCCGCCGCAGGCGTGGGCCCGGCCCACCCCCGCTCCCGGGTGGACGGTCGGCCACCAGATCGCCCACCTCGCCTGGACCGACGAGATGGCCCGGCTCGCCGCCACCGACGTCGACGCCTTCTACGCCTCGGTCACCTCGGCGCCGGACGTCAGCCGGCTGGTCGACGACGGCGCGGAGCGGTTCCTGGCCCCGCCGGCCGAGCTGCTCGCCCGCTGGCGTGCCGGCCGGGCCGCGCTCATCGACGCCCTCACCGCCGTTCCCCCGGGAGACAAGCTGCCCTGGTACGGCACCCGGATGTCGCCCGCCTCGATGGCCACCGCCCGGATCATGGAAACCTGGGCGCACGGCGAGGACGTGGCCGACGCGCTGGGCGTCACCCGTGCCCCGACCGCCCGGCTGCGGCACGTCGCCCACCTCGGCTTCCGTACCCTCGGGCACGGCTTCGCCGCCCACGGCCGGGCGCTGCCCACGGCCCCGGTCCGGGTCGAACTGACCGCGCCGGTGAGCGCGAGCGGTGCGCTCGCGAGCCCCGCAGCCGCGAGCGCGGACGGCTCGGCCGGCGACATCTGGGCCTTCGGGCCGGCGGACGCGGCGGACCGGGTCACCGGCCCGGCGCTCGACTTCTGCCTGCTGGTCACCCAGCGCCGGCACCGCGCCGACCTGGCCCTGACCGCCACCGGCGCCACCGCCGACGAGTGGCTGGACGTGGCGCAGGCCTTCGCCGGGCCGCCCGGCGCCGGCCGGGAGCCGCGCGCGGCGAGCGGCGCCGGAGCCCCGGCATGAGCGCCCCGCTCCGGGTCGGCAACGCCTCCGGCTTCTACGGCGACCGCGCCACCGCCTGGCGGGAGATGCTCGACGGCGGCGAGCTGGACGTGCTCACCGGCGACTACCTGGCCGAGCTGACCATGCTGATCCTCGGCCGCGACCGGATGCGCGACCCCGCCCTGGGATACGCGAAGACGTTCCTCCGCCAACTCGAAGGGTGCCTCGGCACTGCGCTGGACCGGGGCGTGCGGATCGTGACCAACGCCGGCGGCCTGAACCCGGCCGGCCTGGCCGCCGCGATCGGCTCGCTCGCCGACCGGCTCGGCCTCACCGCCCGGATCGGGTACGTCGAGGGCGACGCCCTCGCCCGTCCCGACGCGCTCACCGCGAACGCCTACCTCGGCGCGTTCGGCATCGCGGCCTGCCTCGACGCCGGGGCGGACGTGGTGGTCACCGGCCGGGTCACCGACGCCTCGCTGGCCGTCGGGCCGGCGATCGCCCGGTTCGGCTGGGGCCGGGACGACCTGGACGCGCTGGCCGGGGCGACCGTCGCCGGGCACCTGATCGAGTGCGGGGCGCAGGTCACCGGCGGCAACTTCAGCTTCTTCACCGAGCTGCCCGACGGCGGCCACCGGCCCGGTTTCCCGATCGCGGAGATCCACCCGGACGGTTCCTCGGTGCTCACCAAGCACCCCGGCACCGGCGGCGCGGTCACCGTCGAGACCGTCACCGCGCAGCTGCTCTACGAGGTGGGTGGCCCGGCGTACCTGGGGCCGGACGTGGTGACCCGGCTGGACACGGTACGGCTGCACCAGGACGGGCCCGACCGGGTCCGCGTCTCCGGCGTCCGGGGCACGCCGCCGCCGGACACCCTCAAGGTCGGCGTCAACAACCTCGGCGGGTTCCGCAACTCGATGACGTTCGTCCTCTGCGGACTGGACGTCCCCGCCAAGGCGGCCCTGGTGCGCGGGCAGCTCGAGGAGGCGGTCGGCAAGGAGGGGCTGGAGTTCACGCTGGCCCGCACCGACCACCCGGACGCGGCCGACACCGAGGCGGCGAGCGCGCTGCTGCACGTACACCTGCGCGACGGCGACAAGGCGCGGGCCGGGCGGGCCTTCTCGGCGGCCGCGGTGGAGCTGGCCCTGGCCTCCTATCCCGGCTGCACGCTGACCACGCTGCCCGGCGACGCCACCCCGTACGGCGTCTTCACCGCCGACGCGGTGCCGCAGGACGCGGTCGAACACGTCGCGGTGCTGCCCGGCGGGAAGCGGGTTTCGATCCCGCCGCCGACCCGGACCGACGCCGCCACCGTGCACGCCACGGAGGTCTCACCGGCCATCGGCGGTGCGCCGGCACGGCCGGCCGGCACCGGCCCGACCCGACGGGCTCCGCTGGGCGAACTGGTCGGGGCGCGCTCCGGCGACAAGGGCGGCGACGCCAACCTGGGCGTCTGGGCCCGCACCGACGCCACGTACGCCTGGCTGCGCGGCTGGCTCACCGTCGAGCGGCTGGCCGAACTGCTGCCGGAGACCGCTCCGCTGACCGTCGAGCGGTACGAGCTGCCCCACCTGCGGGCGGTCAACTTCGTGGTGCGGGGGCTGCTCGGGCAGGGCGTGGCCGCCTCCACTCGGTTCGACCCGCAGGCCAAGGCGCTCGGGGAGCTGTTGCGCTGCCGGGTCGTCGACCTGCCCGCGGACCTGGCGGCGGGTTCACCGCAACGAGTCGGGGAGGCCGGCGAATGAGCATCGTGGACACCCCGGAACGGCGGCAGCTGCGCGAGTTGACCCGGGCCTTCGTCACCCGGGAGGTGCTGCCGCACCTGGCCGACTGGGAGCGGGCCGGCGAGGTGCCGCGCGAGCTGCACGCCACCGCCGCGAAGATCGGCCTGCTCGGCATCGGGTTCCCCGAGTCGGTCGGCGGCAGCGGCGGCGACCTGCTCGACTCGATCGTCGTCACCGAGGAGATCATCCGCTCCGGCGGCTCGTCGGGGCTGATCGCGGCGCTCTTCACGCACGGCATCGCGCTGCCGCACATGGTCGCCGCCGCCGGCGGCCAGAGCGGTGGCCTGCTCCGCGGCCGGCTCGGGGGCGGCCAGCTCCGGGGCGACGACGACCTGGTCGACCGGTACGTCCGGCCCACCCTGACCGGGACGATGATCGGCGCATTGGCGATCACCGAGCCGGACGGCGGCTCGGACGTCGCCGCGATCCGCACCACCGCCCGCCGGGACGGCGACCACTACGTGGTGAACGGCTCGAAGACCTACATCACCAGCGGGGTCCGGGCCGACTTCGTGACCACCGCGGTCTGCACCGACTTCCCGGGCAGCGGAGAGCTCAGCCTGTTGGTCATCGACAAGGGCACGCCCGGCTTCACCGTCGGGCGCCGGCTGGAGAAGCTGGGCTGGCACTGCTCGGACACCGCCGAACTGTCCTTCGTCGACGTCCGAGTGCCGGTGACCAACCGGATCGGCGAGGAGAACACCGGCTTCCTGGCGATCATGCAACACTTCGCCGCCGAGCGGCTCTCGCTGGCCACCCAGGCGTACGCGACCGCGCAGCGCTGTGTGGAGCTGGCCACCCGCTGGTGCCGGGACCGGGCCACCTTCGGCCGCCCGCTGGCCAGCCGGCAGCTGATCCGGCACCGGCTCGCCGAGATGCACACCCGCGCCGAGGCGGCCCGGGCGTACGTGCACGAGGTGGCCGCCCGGGTCGCGGTGGGCGAGCCGGTGGTGACCGAGGTGGCGATGGCGAAGAACGTCGCGGTGGCCGCCTGCGACCAGGTGGTCGACCAGGCGCTGCAACTGCACGGCGGCTTCGGCTACCTGCGCGACGCCGAGGTGGAGCGGCACTACCGGGACGCCCGGATCCTCGGCATCGGCGGCGGCACCACCGAGATCATGAACGAGATCATCGCGAAGGGCATGGGCCTGTGAGCACACTGGACAGCACGCTCGACCCCGCCTCGCCGACCTACCGGGCCAACCGGGAGGCGCTGCTGGAACGCCTCGCCGAGCTGGACACCACGCTGGACCGGGCCCGGGCCGGCGGTGGCGAGAAGTACGTGACCCGGCACCACGCGCGCGGCAAGCTGCTCCCCCGGGAGCGGATCGAGCTGCTGCTCGACCCGGACAGCCCGTTCCTGGAGCTGTCCCCGGTCGCGGCGTACGGCACCGACTTCCCGGTCGGGGCCAGCGTGGTGACCGGCATCGGCGTGGTCGAGGGCGTGGAGTGCCTGGTCGTCGCCAACGACCCGACGGTACGCGGCGGCGCGGTCAACCCGTGGTCGCTGGCGAAGACCCGGCGGGCCGGCGAGATCGCCCTGGCCAACCGGTTGCCGATGATCAACCTGGTCGAGTCGGCCGGGGCGGACCTGCCCACCCAGGCGGAGATCTTCATTCCGGGCGGCCGGGTGTTCCGCGACCTGACCCGGCTCTCCGCGGCGAAGATCCCCACGGTCAGCGTGGTCTTCGGCAACGCCACCGCCGGCGGCGCGTACGTGCCCGGGATGTCCGACCACGTCATCATGATCCGGGACCGTTCGCAGGTGTACCTCGCCGGCCCGCCGCTGGTGAAGATGGCCACCGGCGAGGTCACCGACGACGAGTCGCTGGGCGGGGCGGCGATGCACGCCTCGACGTCCGGGCTGGCCGACTTCCTGGCCGAGGACGAGCGGGACGGCATCCGGCTGGCCCGGCAGTGCGTGCGCCGGCTCAACTGGCGCAAGCACGGTCCGCCGCCCCGCAACCCGGTGCCCCAGCCGCCGAAGTACGACCCGGAGGAGCTGCTCGGCATCGCCAGCGCCGACCTCAAGGTGCCGTTCGACCCGCGCGAGGTGCTGGCCCGGGTGTTGGACGGCAGCGAGTTCGACGAGTTCAAACCGGCCTACGGCACGGCGCTGGTCACCGGCTGGGGCGAGCTGCACGGGTACCCGGTCGGGGTGCTGGCCAACGCCCGGGGCGTGCTGTTCAGCGCGGAGGCGCAGAAGGCGGCCCAGTTCATCCAGCTCGCCAACGCCGCCGACACCCCGCTGGTCTTCCTGCAGAACACCACCGGCTACATGGTCGGCACCGAGTACGAGCAGCGCGGCATCATCAAGCACGGCGCGCTGATGATCAACGCGGTCTCGAACTCGACCGTGCCGCACCTGACGGTCAACCTGGGCGCCTCCTACGGCGCCGGCAACTACGGCATGTGCGGCCGGGCGTACGAGCCGCGGTTCCTGTTCACCTGGCCCAATGCGAAGTCGGCGGTGATGGGGCCGGCACAGCTCGCCGGGGTGCTCTCCATCGTCGCCCGGCAGGCCGCCGCCGCCCGGGGACGCGACTACGACGAGGAGTCCGACGCGGCGATGCGGATGATGGTCGAGCAGCAGATCGAGTCCCAGTCCGGCGCGCTCTTCCTCTCCGGCCGGCTCTACGACGACGGGGTGATCGACCCCCGGGACACCCGTACCGTCCTCGGGCTCTGCCTGTCGGCGATCCACAACGGACCGGTGAAGGGCGCCGACGGTTTCGGCGTCTTCCGGATGTAGGGGGCCACTCATGATCAACCGACTCTTGGTGGCCAACCGGGGCGAGATCGCCCGCCGGGTCTTCGCCACCTGCCGGGCGCTCGGCGTCGAGACGGTCGCCGTGCACTCGGACGCCGACGCCGACGCGCCGTTCGTGGCCGAGGCCGACCACGCGGTCCGGCTGCCGGGGAACACGCCGGCCGAGACGTACCTGCGGATCGAGAAGATCCTGGACGCGGCCCGGCGGACCGGCGCGGACGCCGTCCACCCGGGTTACGGCTTCCTCGCCGAGAACGCCGAGTTCGCCGCGGCGGTGACCGACGCGGGGCTGACCTGGGTCGGCCCGCCGGCCAAGGCGATCGCCGCGATGGGCGACAAGATGGAGGCGAAGGCGCTGCTCGCCGAGGCGGGCGTGCCGATGCTGCCGACCTGGACCGACCCCGACCAGATCACCGACTTCCCGGTGCTGGTCAAGGCGTCCGCCGGCGGCGGCGGACGGGGCATGCGCGTGGTCCGCGACGCCGCCGACCTCGCCGAGGCCGTCGCCTCCGCGCGCCGCGAGGCGGCCGCCGCGTTCGGCGACGGCACGGTCTTCGTCGAGCGGTACGTGGAGCGCGGCCGGCACGTCGAGGTGCAGATCTTCGGCGACACCCACGGCACCGTGGTCGCCCTGGGCGAGCGGGACTGCTCGATCCAGCGCCGGCACCAGAAGATCGTCGAAGAGGCCCCGGCCGTCCTCGGGCCACAGGTGCGGCAGCGGCTGCACGAGGCGGCGGTCGCCGCCGGCCGGGCCGTCGACTACGTCGGTGCGGGCACGGTCGAGTTCCTGCTCGCCCCGACCGGCGAGTTCTTCTTCCTGGAGATGAACACCCGACTCCAGGTGGAACACCCGGTCACCGAGGCGGTCACCGGGCTGGACCTGGTGCGGCTGCAACTGCTGGTCGCCGAGGGCGAGCCGCTGCCGGTGGCGGCGACTCCGCCGGCCGACGGCCACGCGATCGAGGTACGCCTCTGCGCGGAGGACCCGGCCCAGGGCTTCCGTCCCGCGACCGGCACCCTGCACCGGTTCGCCGTCCCGGGGGTGACCGGGGCGTTCGCCCCGACGAAGGGGCTGCGACTGGACTCGGGCGTGACGGACGGCTCGACGGTGGGCGTGCACTACGACTCGATGCTGGCCAAGCTGGTCGCCTGGGCGCCGACCCGGGCGGAGGCGGTCCGGGCGCTGGCGGGTGCGTTGGCCCGGGCGGAGTTCCACGGCGTCGCCACCAACCGGGACCTGCTGGTCCGGGTGCTGCGCAGCGCCGAGTTCGCGGCGGCCGAGGCGGACACCGGCTTCCTGGACCGGCACCCCGAGGTCTTCGCCCCGCTGCTCCCCGCCGACCGGTCGCCGCTGGCGGCGCTGGCCGCGGCGCTCGCGTCGGCCGCCGCTCGCCGCGCCGAGGCGGGCGTGCTCGCCGGGCTCCCCTCCGGCTGGCGGAACGTGCCGGCGTTCCCCCAGGTCACCCGCTACGCCGGGCCGGACGGCGGCGAGATCGAGGTGCGCTACCGACTGGACCGCACGGGCGCACTGGCGCAGTGGCACACCGACCCGGGCCTGACCTCGGCCGACGGGCCGGCGGCGGGGCCCGGACCCGGGGCAGGGGCCGACCCGGCCGGAGCGGATGCCGACCGGTCCGGGCAGCCGCCGACGGTGGCGCTGGTGGAGGCGAGGCCGGACCGGGTCGTGCTCGACGTGGACGGCGTGCGCCGGGCGTTCCGCGTACACCGGGTGGGGTCGGCGGTCTTCGTGGACGGCCCGGACGGGGCGACGAGCCTGACCGAGCTGCCCCGGTTCCCGCTGCCCACCACGGAACTGGCGGCCGGGTCGCTGCTGGCGCCGCTGCCCGGCGCGGTGAGCCGGGTGCACGTGGCGGTCGGTCAGCGGGTCGCCGCCGGCGACCTGCTGCTGACCCTGGAAGCGATGAAGCTCGAACACCCCGTGCTCGCCCCGACCGACGGCGTGGTCGCCGAACTGCCCGTGCCGGCCGGCGGCCAGGTCGACACCGGCGCCGTGCTGGCCGTGGTCAACCCCGAGGAGGACCCGCGATGAACTTCGACCTCACCCCCGAGCAGGACCAGCTCCGCGACGCCGTCCGCGCGCTTGGCCGCCGGTACGGTCACTCCTACTTCGTAGCGAAAGCGAAGTCGGGGGAACACACCACCCAGCTGTGGAGCGAGGCCGGCCGGCTCGGCTACCTCGGCGTCAACATCCCCACCGAGTACGGCGGTGGGGGCGGCGGTATCACTGAACTGGCCCTCGTCTGCGAGGAGCTGGCGGCGGCCGGCTGCCCGCTGCTGCTGCTGGTGGTCTCCCCGGCCATCGCCGCCACGGTGATCAACAAGCACGGCACCGACGAGCAGCGCAAGCGCCACCTGCCGGGCCTGGCCGACGGCACCCAGAAGATCGTCTTCGCGATCACCGAGCCGGAGGCCGGCTCGAACTTCCACCGGCTCGGCACGGTGGCCCGCCGCGACGGCGACGACTGGCTGCTCTCCGGCCGCAAGTGCTACATCTCGGGGGTCGACGAGGCGCAGTACGTGCTGGTCGTGGCCCGTACCGAGGACGCGGCCAGCGGAAAGCTGAAGCCGGCGCTGTTCATCGTCCCGACCGACGCGCCGGGGCTGACCCGCTCCAAACTGGACATGGAGATCCTCTCCCCGGAGAACCAGTTCCTGCTCTACCTCGACGACGTGCGGCTGCCCGCCGACGCGCTGGTCGGCGAGTCGCTGGACGCCGGGCTACCGGCGCTGTTCGCCGGGCTCAACCCGGAGCGGATCACCGTCGCCGCGATGGGCGCCGGCACCGGCCGGTACGCGATCGAGCGGGCCAGCGAGTACACCGCCACCCGCAAGGTCTGGGGCGGGCGGAGCATCGGCTCGCACCAGGGCGTGGCGCACCCCCTCGCGCACGCGGCGGTGCAGGTGGAACTGGCCCGACTGATGATCCACAAGGCGGCCACCCTGTACGACGCCGGCCGGGACCTGGAGGCCGGCATCTCCGGCAACATGGCCAAGTACGCCGCCGGCGAGGCCGCCGCACTGGCCGTGGACACCGCCGTGCAGGCCCTCGGCGGGGCCGGCATGACCACCGAGTACGGCGTCGCCACCCTGCTCGGCGCGGTACGCGCCGGCCGGATCGCTCCGGTCAGCCGGGAGATGATCCTCAACTTCGTCGCCCAGCACGTCCTCGGCCAGGACAAGTCCTACTGAGCCAGCCCGACTCCCGGGCCGGGCCCGCTGACCAGAATCCCCCGGCCCGGGGGTCAGGGCGGCAGAGGCCGAGGTCGGTGGTCCAGCCGTCGGAGCGGTAAAGCTCAGCGCACGGCGCGGCAGGCGGCGTCGATGCGGTGCACCGGGCGCACCCGCCGGCCCGTCCCCTCCAGCAGCGAGTCCTCGACGTGGAAGTCGCGGATGCGCAACCGGTGCCGGGGCAGTTCCTCCTCGCTGGGACAGAGCACCTGGGCGCGCACCTGGTCCACCGGCACGTAGCGGACGCCGCCACGTTCCTGGAGCAGCACCACGTTCACATCGTCCACGGTCACCACGTGCCCGCGGACGTCCTCGGTGCCGCCGGGCGTCGACTCCACGGTGGTGACGGTGAGCGGCAGCACCGGCGTGCTGATCACCGGCAGCGCGGCCCAGACCAGCATGGCGAGCACGGCCGCCTCGGTAAGCGACGCCAGTGGCCGGATCACCGCCGCCGGCAGCGGACCGGTGACGCCGAGCGCGAGCAGTGGCGGCGCGACGAGCAACAGCAGAGCCAGCAACTCCCCCTGCCGCCAGGCGTCCCGCAGGGTCGGCGCGAGCAGCCAGGCGTACCCGACGAACAGGGCGGCGAGCAGCAGCAGCCGGGGCGCGACCTGCTCGTGCAGCCGGGCCGGGGTGAGCTGGAAGGCGGCGACGAACGCCGGGATCAGCAGCGGCAGGTAGAGCAGCTGCCAGGTGACCAGGGCGAGCAGGAAGCTGGCGACCACGAACCAGGCCGGGGTGATGTCCACCCAGCGGGCGAAGAGCGGCCGGCGGAAGCTGGCCGGCATCCGCTCCACGCTCACCCGGAGCACCGCGCCGAGCGCGAAGACCGCGACCAGGCCCGTGGAGAGCAGGCGGGCGGCCGTGGTGAGGAAGCCGGCCAGCAGGTTCACCGGGCCGACGTTCGCCACCAGGAGCAGGGTGGTCTGGAGTTCGCCGCCGGCCTCGACGCCGAGCCGGAGCACGGAGAAGATCGCCGGCACGCCGACCACGGCCGTCCAGAACGACTGGCTGGCCCGGGCCCGCCGCTCGGCCGGGTCGCTCCCCTCCCGCGCCGGCCCGGCGGGGCCCACGTCACGCTGGGCGGGCACCGCCGGTGCGCTCACCGCCGGGGCGCCTTGTCGTCGAAGTCGACCAGCTTGGGTACGTCCAGCGGCTGCGGCTGTGACTTGGGCGCCTTCATCCAGGGCCCCAGCGTCCGGTTGTACGCGGTCAACCAGGGACTGCTGATCCCGCTGCGCCCCTGCTGGTAGCTCTTGTCGAGGAAGAAGGCGACCAGGTCGCGCAGGGCCGGGTCGCCGATCGGCACCCCGATGCCGAGCGTCTCGCTGGTGCCGAACGGCATGTCGACGATCTCGAACTCGGTCGGGTACTGGGAGAGGAAGCCGGCGAGGATGGTCTCGTCGGAGCTGACGGCGTCGTACCGCCCCTCGCGGATGCCGTTGACGCAGTCGCCGACCCGCTTCACGACCAGCGCCTTGACCTGGTGTTTCTCCAGCTCGGCCTCGGTGGTGGAGCCGCCACTGGTGCAGATCTTGTACGCCGGGTCGCGGAGGTCCTCGATGGTGCGGATCTTGTCCTTCAACCGGTTCGGGACCATCACCTCCTGGGTGGTGACGAAGTACGGCCCGGCGAAGCCGACCTGCTTCTTGCGCTCCTCGGTGATCGAGAAGCTGGAGACCACCAGGTCGACCACACCGCCCTGGAGGGCCGGGATGCGGTCCTCGGTGGCCAGCGAGACGAAGTCGATCCGCTGGTCGCCCTCGTAGCCCAGCGAGGCGGCGATGTACCGGGCGATCTCGACGTCGAAGCCGATGTAGGTGCCGTTGCGCAGCTCGCCCATCAGCGGCTCGGTGGCCGCCACCCCGACCCTGATCTTCGGCTGGCCGTCGATGTGCGACTCGCGCAACTTGTCCAGCACCGAGGGGAGCGGCGGATCCTGCCGGTTGTCGCACCCGGCTGCGGCGGCCAGCGTCAGGGTCAGCGCCACGGCCAGCGTGGTCGCGACCGAGCGGAACCTCGGGGAGGAGCTGTCGTTCATCGAACTACCTCGCTGACGGACACGGCCTGCGGGAAACCGAGAGTAGCGGTTTCCCACCACTTCGGTCGTCATCGGAACGGCGTGGAAAGTGACCGGGGTACGACAGGCGGCCCGAGCGCCCGCCGTACCCCGGCGTCCTTCACCGAACCGTCAGCGCACCGTCAGCGTGCCCACGGCGGGCCGCGGCGCGACGACCGGCGGGAGCCGCTTCGGCTCGCCCCGGGCCGGCTCGCCCTCGGCGGCCAGCGCGCTCTTCGGCGCGGCGGCCCGCGACGTCTCCGGCGCGGCCGGCACCTCGACGAAGGGCTGCACGTCACCGGTGCAGAGGGTGCCCTTCTTCGGCAACGTGCCCTTGAGCAGGTAGGCGTCGACGGCGCCGGTCACGCAGGCGGACGTCCCGTAGGCGGTGTGCCCCCAGCTGTCGCTGCTGAGCAGCCGGCTGTTCGGCAGCAGTTTCGCCGAGCTGACCGCCGCGTCGTAGTTGGTGGCCGGGTCCCAGTAGTTGCCGACCACCAGCACCGGAGCGCTGGTCTTCCGGTTGAACGGACCGGTGTAGGCGTCCTCGTCGCGCACCGTCCAGGTGTCCCGGGCGCACGGCGCGGCGCTCCAGCCCCAGGCCCGCCCGAAGTACGGGGCCCGCTTGTCCTCCTTGGCCGTCAGCGCCGGCCAGGCACCCGCGTCCTTCGGGTGGTACGCGTCGGTGCAGTCGACACCGAGGAACGTCTCCAACCCGTTGTTGTACGGGAAGTCGTACCGGCGCTGCTGCCGGGCCTGCTCGGCGCGCTTGGCGACGGCCGTGCGGGCCTGCGCCAGGCGGGCCGCGGTGGCCGCTCCCGGATCGGTGAGCACCAGCAGGTCGGCGGTGATCGAGGCGATGTCGGCGTAGCCGTACGGGCTGTAGAGGGAGCTGAGGCTGGCGCCGACGAAGTCGGCGTAGCTGACGGTGAACGACCCGCCGTCCGGGTCCTCGATCACCACCGGCTTCTTGCGCAGCCGCTGCGCCACCAGCTCGTACGAGGCGACCGGGTCGCCGGCCGCCAGGGAGCACTTCTCCTCGCCGGCCTTGTCGCAGCGGAGCAGGATCTCGCGCAGCGCCTGGTACGCCCCGTCGGCGCTGCGCAGCCGGGTCTCCTGGAGCTCGCCGCGGGCCTTGCCCTGGCCGACCCAGGCGTTCGGGTCGAGCATCCCGTCGACGGCCAGCGCCCGGAACCGGTCCGGGAACATGTTGGCGTAGTACTGGCCGAGCGCGGTGCCGTAGCTGAAGCCGAGGTAGCTGAGCTTCTTGTCGCCCACCGCCCGGCGCAGCACCTCCATGTCCCGGGCGACCTCGGCGGTGGACATCGCCCCGGTCAGCGGCTTGCCCGTGGTGGAGCAGGCCCGACCGACCGCTTTCGACGAGGCGATGTACGCCTTCTCCTCGGCCTTCGTCCACGGGAACGCCACGTTCAGCCCGGCGTACGCCCTGGTCTGGTCCTTGACCGACGGGAAGCACTTGACGTTGTCGCTGGCGGCGACGCCGCGCGGGTCGACCCCGACGATGTCGAAGCGGTCCAGCAGCTCGTCGGAGAGGAAGTACGGCGCGGCGAGCGCGATGTCGGTGCCGGAGCCGCCGGGGCCGCCCGGGTTGAGGAAGAGGCTGCCGATCCGGCTCTGCTGGTCGCGGGCCTTGACCCGGAGCAGCGCGATCTCGGTGGTGGCCCCCTTGGGCTGGTCGTAGTCCAGCGGCAACCGGGTGGTCGCGCACTCGGCGTAGCCGTAGCAGGCGTACCAGTCGAGCTTGGGCGTGGGCACGCGGTCGACCCGCCGGGCCTCGGCGGGACTGGTGCGGTCCGATGTGGTGGGTCGACCCCAGCCGGCGGTGACGGGCGACGCGGTTGCGGGCGCGATCGCCGATCCGGCGAGGAAGAGGCCGGCGATTCCTGCCGCGGCCAGGGACCGGGAAGTACGTGGCATGTGCTGCCTTCCGGTGGAGGACGGGGACTGTCGAGGTGACCCTCGACCTCCGTCACCCTAGGGGCGGCAGACAACGATCGCGGCCCGGCAAAACACCATCAAGAGGACCAACTATCCGGACGATGTAACGAAATTTTCATTGTCGACGCTGTTTAGTATCCTTCCGCCACTCAGGAGCCGACCTCCTCGAACCAGTCCGGCTCCGGCCCGGACGTCGGCCCGCCCGACTCCGGCGGCACGTGGTCGTCGACCACCCGCCAACCGGCGGCGTCCGCACGCAGCAGCAGGAAGGCGTCGATCTCGCTGTACGGCGCGCCGACGGCGTACACGGTGCCGCCGTCCACAGTGGCCTTCTCCAGCGAGCAGACGCCCCGCGGGTCCGGCCGGGCACCGGCGCAGTCGCCGACGTACCGGCGGTCGCCGCCGTAGGTGGCGGTCACGTAGCGGGACAGAGCCTCGGCGCGGGACACCAGCGCCGCCGGTCGGGTCGCCGCCGGCGGCGAGGGTGCGGCGGCGGAGGTGGTGACCAGCACGGAGGGGCGCGCCTCCTCCGGCGACGAGCCCTACCCGCAGGCGCCGAGCGGGCCCGACACCAGCAGTGCGACGACGATCCGGGACGTCCGGCGCATCGGCGTTCCTCCTTCGGACGACGTGATCGGATCATCGCACCGGGTGGCCGGCGGCTCCGCCGCCGCGACCCACCGGTGCGCGGATTGACAGCGCGCCCCACCCGGAGATGCTTGTCGGGTGGGACGAATCCTCAGGCCGGACCCGCGCGCCGTGGCGGCGGTCGCGTCGCTCGCCGCCGTGGCGGTGCTGGTGATCCTGCTCGTGCGGCACCCCGCCAACATCCTGACGGTGGGGCTGGCGCTGCTCTGCGTGCTGCTGGCCACGGTCGCCGGCACCGCCGTGGCCGCCCTGCGTGAGCAGCCCTCGGGGACGGGCGTCACCCCGCCGGGGCCGCCGGACGCCGGCCCCCCGGTGCTCGACGCGGACACCCTCGACGCCCTGGACAGCGCGGCCGTCCGCAGGAAGCTGGAGGAGCTGGACGACCTCAGGGACCGATGAGGGTGGGAGAGGCGAGCGCGTCCACGCCCTTGCCCGCCAGGCAGCGGTACGTCCGGCCGGTGTCCGTGCCGCTCGGCGGCAGGACCTCCAGGTTCCAGCCGGTGGGATAGGCCAACCCGCTGGTGAGCCGGAAGGTCCGCGCGTTGCAGACCCGGCGGACGGTCGGGTCCGCGCTGATCGCGGCGTGCCCCGCGCCGACCAGCGTGGGAGGCAGCTCACCCTCCACATAGGTCTCCCAGGTGTGCCGGCCGGCGCAGGACACCTGCGGTGCCACCGCCCGGTCGCCGCGCAACCGCACCGGGCCGAAGCACTCCAGCCCCGACGCGCAGTGCGCCCCGGGGGGCAGGGTCAGGGTGGACGAGCCGGCGACGCAGCCCGGCAGCGTGCCCCACGCGGCCGGCGAGGCGGATCCGGTGGCCGTCGGCGTCGGCGTGGGGGCGGCCACGGACGCGGCGTTGCCGGCGACCCAGGCACCGGCGCTCGCCGAGGCGGCCAGGGCGAGGACCGCGGCGCCGCCGAGGAACCACCGCCGCCGCCGGCGTCGCCCGTGCGGCACGGTCGGGTGGGCGTCCTCGGGCACCGGCCGCGGCGGGCCGGACCGGTCCACGGTGTACGGCCCGGAGGGGCCCCCGGAGATCGGCGCTCCGCTCACCGGCGCCCCGCTGACCGGGGACGACGGGACCGCGCCGAGCGGCAGGGCGGTGAGCAGGTCCCGCAGCTCGAGCGCGGACGGACGCGCGCCCGGGTCGTTGGACATCCCGGCGCGCAGCACGTCGACCAGTTCGGTCGGCACCCCGGGCAGCTCCGGGATGGGCTGGTTGAACATCTCCAGCACGGTGACCAGGCTCGGGTTCCGCTCCGACTGCCAGCGCGGCGGGCGGCCGTGCATCACCGCGTAGAGGGTGGCGCAGAGCGCGTAGACGTCGACGGCCGGCGAGGGCGGGCTGTGGCTGAACATCTCCGGCGGGGCGTACGCCGGGGTGAGCACCTCCAGGGTGACCGAGGCGTCGCGCACCTCGGCCAGCACCGCCAGCCCGAAGTCGGCCAGCACCGCCGGATTGAAGTGCGAGTGCAGGATGTTGGCCGGCTTGACGTCGCGGTGCAGCACCCCGGCCGCGTGGGAGTGGGCCAGCGCGTCGGCGATCTTGATGCCGAGGTCGCGGGTCTCCGCCGGGCCGAGCGGCGAGGTCCGCATCCGCTCGGCGTACGAGCCGTCGCAGAGCTCCATGATCAGGTAGGGGTGCTGGTCGACGGTGACCCCGACGTCGAAGAGGTCCACCACGTGCGGGTGGGACGACATCTTTCCGGCGGCGCGCGCCTCCCGGAGGAACCGGGCCTGGTCCCGCTCGCTGTCCAGCGTGCGGTTCTCCACCTTGACGGCGACCTCGCGCCCCACCGAGATCTGGGTGGCCCGGTAGACGGTCGCGTAGCCACCCCGGGCGAACACCCGCAGATCGGTCAGACCGGGCACGATGGGCAGCCGGAGGGCGCCGGGCGGGGTCTCGGTCACAGCTCTGAAAATACCCGTCCCGCCGGAGCGCTCAGCGGACCGTACCGGCGGCCGGTGCGGGACCGGCGCTCTCACCGGCACCCGGCGCGACGCCGTCCGGGCCATCGACGGATGTCGGCGCGGCCGCCCGGCGGGCGTCCCAGCGCAGGCCGACGGCGGTGGCGACCGCCCCCAGCCCCTCCCATGCAGCGACGCCGAGGAAGCGGTCCGGCGCGACGTCGGCCAGCACGATCAGGGTGAAGACGGTGAAGGTGACCAGCCGGAAAACGACCGTGAACCGGTAGAAGGCCCGCCACTCGGTGGCGACCGCCAGCAGGTAGTAGACGCCCATGTTGAACGAGGCCATCGAGGAGGCGGTGAGGAACGTGCCGGTGTAGTCGCCGGCCGCCCGCCGCGCGGGCACCTCGAAGCCGAGCATCCGCAACTGCGCCTCGGGCCAGACCAACCCGAGCGCGCCGAGCAGGAGCGCCAGCACGCCGAAGACCGCGATCGTCCAGCCGGCGCCGGAACGCGGCAGCCTCATCTGTCCTCCCCACCCCCAGGGCGCGGCCGGGTGACCGACCGCGTGGAAGGACACGCTAACCGCCCCCACCGACGCGCACATCCCCGAAACCGCCAGACCTCCCTCCCGCAGCACCCCCACCCCCGCCGTCGCCGCTTTCTGGGAAAGAGTGGCTATTCCGGCGTGGACAGCCACTCCTTCTCTGAAAGTGCGGGCCCTAGGGGGCCGGGGGTGGGTCAGGCTCCGGCGGCGAGGCGGGCGCGGAGGGCGTCGGCCGCGGCGCGTTCGCTGCGCTGCTCGGTCGCGTACGCCAGCCGGACCGCTTCCTCGGCGCAGGCCAGCGCCTCGACCGGCCGGCCGCAGGCGGCCAGCGCCTCGGCCAGCACCCTCGCCCCGATCACCTGGCTGCGCACGTCCTCGGCGGGGGCGGCGACGGCCCGGCGGGCCCAGTCCAGCGCCTGCTCCCGCTGACCGTGGGCGAGCAGGGCCGAGGCGTACCGGGCCATCGTCTGGCGGCGGGAGAAGAGCAGCGTCGGGGCGTTCGCGGCGGTGGTGGCCACCGGGGCGAGCAGCCCGACCGCGGTGGCCGAGTCGCCGGCGACGAGCCGGGCGGTCGCCAGCAGCACCCGGGGCGCGACCTGGGCCGGCGCCTGCGGGTTGTGCGGTTCGACGGCCGTCAGCACCGCCCGGGCGTCCCGCTCGGCGGTCTCGCAGTCGCCCATGTCCAGCGCGACGAAGCCGCGCAGCGTGCCGGCCATCCCGGTGAGCAGCGGGTGCGAGGTGCGCTCGCCGTACGCGAGGGCGTCGGTGAGCAGGTCGGCGGCGTGCTCCGGCTCGCCCAGGCCACGGGCCACCACGCCCCGCACCACCAGGGCGAAACCGCGCCCCCAGTCGTCGGAGACCTCGGCGAAGTCCCGGTACGCCCGGCGGGCCGACCGGTCCGCCTCGGCGATCTCGCCCAGTTCGGCACCGGCGAACGCCTCGACCGCGCGCAGCGTGCCGACCGCCCACGCCTCGCCGACCCGCTCGCCGAAGGGCAGGAAGACGTTCGCCAGCCGGCACGCCTCGTTCAGCCGGCCGGCGAGCAGCCGGGCGAACGCGGTGGTGCCGCGCAGCCAGGCCCGCCCGTACGGGTCCTTCAGCTCGGCGAAGAGCCGGGCGGCCCGGCCGAGCACCGCGTCGGTGCCGGCGAAGTCGCCCCGGGTGGTGGTCACCCAGGCCAGGTTCTGCAACGACCAGGCCTGCCCCCGCCGGTCCTGCGCGGCGAGGCTGACCTGGTACGACGCGGCGAGGCGGCTGCTGGCCTGGCCGAGCCGGCCGGCGACGAAGTCGGCCATCCCGAGCCGGCGCATCGCCGAGGCGCGCATCGTCGGCAGCCCGCCGGTGGTGGCCACCTGCATCGCCTCCTGCCAGCAGGTCACCGCCCGGACCTGGTCGCCGAGGGTCTGGTGGGCCTGCCCGGCGAGCAGGAGCGCGCTCGTCCGGGTGGCCGCGTCGTCGCCGGCGTTGGCCGCGATCTTCTCGGCGAAGGCGAGCGCGTCGGCGGGGCGGCCCACCTGGAGCAGGGCCCGGGCGTGCACCACCCGGTCGGCGGCGGGCACCCCGTCCCGGGCCAGCTCGGCGGCGCGTTCGGCGTACTCGACGGCGAGGGCCGGCTCGCCGACGTGCATCGACCGGCGAACGGCCCGGCCCAGCGCGGCCACGCCCAGTCCGACGACCGTGCGGGCCGGTGCGTCGGGCCGGAGCTTGACCGCGTCGGCGAGCACGGCGGCCCGCTCGACGTGCTCGGCGACGAAGTCGTCCCGGGCCGGGTCGGTGAAGCCGCCCGGCGGGGTGACCGGGCCGTCCGGCACCGGGGCCGCCCACCGGGCCAGCGCGGCGTGCCGCTCGGCCAGCTCGGCCTTGCTCACCCCGGCGTACGCGGCCTCCCGCATCAGCGGCGTGGCGAAGGCGTACCCGGCGCGGGTGCGGTGCAGCATGCGGCGTTGCAGCAGTTCCTCGACGGCCCGCTCCAGCTCGACCGCGGCCACCGCGGCAGGCCGGCCGTCCCGCCCGGCGCGCAGTTCGCGGAGCGCCTCCAGGGTGCCGGTCGGCACGGTGTCGCCGACCACGGCGGCGTCCCGCAGCACCGAGCGGGCGTCCGCCGGCAGTGCGTCGATGCGGGCGGCGAGCACGGCGGCCAGGTCGCGGGAGAGCAGCCGGCTGCCCAGCGAGCCGGGCGCCAGCCGCCAGCCGCCGGGGTTGTCGGCGCCCCGCTCGGTGACCGCGGTGAGCGCGCCCCGCTCCATCAGCAGGGTGACCAGCTCGGCCAGGTAGAACGGGTTGCCCTGGGCGGTGGCGAGGAGTCGGTCCGCGTCGGCCTGCGGCAGCCGGCCGCCGCCGAGGTAGGTGGTGAGCAGCCGGGCGGCGTCGGCGCCGCGCAGCGGGGGCAGCGCGTGCACCTCGGCGTCGGCGACCCGGGTCAGCGCCCCCGCCGTGCGCACCAGCTCCGGCCGGCCGAGCAGCATCACCAGCACCGGGCCGGCGAGCCGGGACAGCGTCATCCCGAGCGCGCTGATCGTCTCGGCGGTGGCGTCGTGCAGGTCGTCCACGATGATCACCAGCGGCGCCTCGGTGGCCAGGGCGCTGAGCAGCCCGGCGACCGCGTTCGGCACCGCTTCGGCGTCGGCGGGACCGCCGCCGGCGGTCCACTCCCCGTTGTCGGTGGCGCTGCCGTGCCCGCCGGGCAGCTCGGCGTACCCGAGCAGGGCCAGCAGCTGCTCGGTGGCGAGCGGCGCGACGCGCTGCCGGCCGAGCCGCTGGCCGAGCCGGCGCAGCCGCTCCTCCACGGCCGGGCGGGTGAGCGCGGTGGACGTGTCGTTGGGCAGGCCGACCGCGGCCCGGACCAGGTCGGCCAGCGGGGCGAGCCGGCGCCGCTCGCCGAAGGCGGCGCAGCGGACGGAGAGCACCCGGGCACCGGTGTGCGCGGCGTACCGGCCGGCGCCGACGTCGTAGCCGGCGGCGAGGCGTTCCACCTCGGCGGCGAAGCGGGACTTGCCGATCCCCGCCTCGGCGGTCATCAGCAGCACCCGGGGCTCGCTCCGGTCGATCACCTCGGCGAGCCGGCCGGCGACCCGGCCGATCTCGGTCTCCCGGCCCACGAACGGCGCCTCGTCGCCGAGGCCCGAGCGGGTGCCCGGGGCGTCCAGGAGCCCCAGCAGCTCGTACGCCTCGACCGGCTCGCGCTTGCCCTTGAGCCGCAGCGGGCGCAGCGCCCGCCAGGAGGCGACGTGCCGGGTGGCGGCGGAGGTGCGTGCGCCGCCGTAGACCGCGCCGACGGCGGCGGCGTCGGCGAGCCGGGCGGCGGTGTTCACCGTGTCGCCGATGACGGTGTACTCGATCGCCGCCTGGATGCCGGCGATCACGTCGCCGGTGTTCAGGCCGACCCGCAGGCCGAGCGGCGCGCCGCCGCCCCGCTCGTCGTCGAGCACCCGGCGGACCGCCCGCTGCATGGACAGCGCGGCGCGGACCGCCCGTTCGGCGTCGTCCTCGTGCGCGACCGGCGCGCCGAAGACCGCCATGATGCCGTCGCCGGTGAGCTTGTCGACGTGGCCGCCGAAGGTCTTGACCGCTCCGGCGAGCGCGGCGAGCACCCGGTCGGTGACCGCGCCGACCCGTTCCGGGTCCAGGTCCTCCGACCAGGAGGTGAAGTCGGACAGGTCGCCGAAGAGCACGGTGACGACCCGCCGCTCGGCGGCGGGCAGGGTCGCGGCGGCCGGCAGCGCGGCGCCGCAGTTGTGGCAGAAGCGGGCGCCGGGCACGGCGACGGTGCCGCACACGGGGCAGGTCACGGCTGCTCCAACTCCGTGACCCCGGTGCCGGATTCCCCGGGGGTGACCCCGAGGTACTCCAGTTGGGCCCGGACCGACCATTCGGCGGCCCACCAGAGCGACCGGTCGACGTCGGCGTAGACCCGGGCGACCACCTCGGGTGCGGTGGTCGCGCCCGCCTGGACCGCCGCGCGGACCTGGTCGAGCCGGGCCCGCCGGTGGGCCAGGTAGAACTCCGCCGCGGCGCCGCAGTCGGCCAGTGCCGGGCCGTGCCCGGGCAGCGCCGGGATCCCCCGGTACGCGGAGAGCAGTTCGAGGCTGGCGAGGTAGTCGCCGAGGTGCCCGTCGGGGTGGGCGACCACGGTGGTGCCCCGGCCGAGGATGGTGTCGCCGGTGAGCACGACCCGCTCGTCGCCGTGTTCGGCGAGGAAGCAGACCGAGTCGGCGGTGTGCCCGGGGGTCGGCACCAGGCGGACGGTGAAGCCGGCGGCCTCCACCGGGGCGTCCGGGGTCAGCGGCGCGGCGCCGATGGTGTGCGCCGGGTCGGCGGCCCGCACGGCGGCCCCGTCGAGCAGGTCGGCGAGGCGGGCGGCGCCCTCGGTGTGGTCGGGGTGCCCGTGGGTGATCAGCACCGAGCCGACCGGGCCGTGCGCGGCGATCCGGCCCAGGTGGCCCTCGTCCGCCGGTCCGGGGTCGACCACCACGGCGGGCGCGCCCGGGGCGGCACGCAGCACCCAGGTGTTCGTCCCGTCCAGCGTCATCGGCCCGGGATTGGGCGCCCGCAGCAGGGTCACCCAGCCGGGCAGCCCGTCCGCGAGCGCGGCCACCGGCCCCGTCACATGCCCGCCCATGGCTGCGATCGTACGACCCCGCCCGCCACTCCCCGCGATCTTGCAGCTTCGGCCGATGCTTTGTAGCCGTTCGCGGCTTTCAGCGGCCACGGAACACGCAGGATCGCGGGGGGGCGGTGCGGTCAGGCGACCTCGACGATGACCTCGACCTCGACCGGGGCGTCGAGCGGCAGCTCGGCGACGCCGACGGCGGAGCGGGCGTGCCGGCCAGCCTCGCCGAAGACCGCGCCGAAGAGGTCCGAAGCGCCGTTGATCACGCCGGGCTGGCCGGTGAACCCGGACGCGCTCGCGACGAAGCCGGTCAGCTTCACGATCTTGACGACGTTCTCCAGGCCGACCAGGGCGTCGACCGCCGCGAGGGCGTTCAGCGCGCACCGCTCGGCGAGGTCCTTGGCCTGCTCGGCGGAGACGCCGGCGCCGACCTTGCCGGTGGCGAGCAGCTTGCCCTCGGCGATCGGCAGCTGGCCGGAGACGTAGACGTGCTGGCCGGACTGCACCGCCGGCACGTAACTGGCCACCGGTGGCACGACCTCGGGCAGGGCCAGCCCGAGTTCCGCCAGCTTGGCGTGAGGCCCGTTGCTCATGCCCGTCAGCCCTTCGGACGCTTCAGGTAGGCGACCAGCTGGTCCGGGTTCGGGCCGGGGACCACGGCGACCAACTCCCAGCCGTCCTCGCCCCAGTTGTCGAGGATCTGCTTGGTCGCGTGGACCAGCAGCGGGACCGTGGCGTATTCCCACTTCTGCATCGGTGGAAGGCTCCCTTGCCTGGCGTGGACTGGTTTCCAGGCACAGCCTACGGTTTGGGCGTCGGCCGGGGCGCGGGACGCTGCTCGGGGGCGGTCGGCACCTCGCCGCACGGGCCCTCGTGGTCGTACGGCTGGGGGCAGCGGGACCTGTCGGGCAGCAGCAGGTCGCAGAAGACGCGGTGCCGATTGTTCTGGTCGTCGGCGGTCGAGACGGTGGTGTCCCCGGCGTCCAGCTCGGGCAGGAAGCCCAGCGAGACCGCCACCGTGCCGGCCAGCGCGGTGGCCGCCGACAGGTCGGCCACCCGGATCGGCAGGTGGATGACGTAGCCGGGCTCGTCCTCGTCCCGCCCGCCCGCACGGCTCAGGATGCGCAGCACCTCGTTCGGCTCGGCGCACCGGCGGTACGACCGCTCGTTGATCGGGAGACCGTCCGTGTCCCCCCGGTCGGCGAGCCGGCCGGCCCGGTCGCTGGGCGGGAACTGGGCTCGAGCGATGTTGTCCGCGTCGCGCATGTACTGCCTCCGGGCCTCAAACCATGAACTGACCGCCGTCCGGACCGGGCCCACCGCCCGACCCGCTCCCCCGCCGGCACGAACGTAGGACCGCAGCCCGGACAGCCACAACGGGACGCGCATGGCTGATCACCTGGAGTCACATATACGACACATGCCGCGTCCGGAACGTGACGACGCGGGCCGACGGCTCGTGAACGGTGCGCCACGGAAGGACCCATCGACCGCTACCCTTCTGCCTCGGACGGGCGAGCCACGTCGCCCGCCGCGCCCGCACCCTCTTCCACGCCCAGCGGCGGCGAGGACGCCCATCCCCGGGGGACCAGATGACGCAACCGCCGAACGACGGAGCGACCGGATCGCCGGCCACCCCCGCGCCGGGCGACACCACCCCCGACGAGCCTGGGCCGGGCGCCGTCCCGGCGCCCCCGCCCGCCTACCCGGCGTACCAGGCGCCGGTGGCCCGGCGCCGGCGCGGCCTGCTCATCGCCTCGCTCGTACTGGCCGGCGCTCTGCTGCTCTGCGGCGGGGGCGGGACGGCCGCCTTCCTGGCCCTGCGGAACACCGAGGACGGCGAGGGTGCCAAGGAGCCGGCGGTCGCGGTGGACAACTTCCTCACCGCCGTCTACCGGGACCAGGACGCGAAGAAGGCGGCCGACCACGTCTGCTCGGCCGCCCGCGACCAGGAGAAGCTCGACGCCAAGGTGGCCGAGGTGCGCAGGTACGCGGCCGGCTACGCCAACCCGCGTTTCCGCTGGGCCAGCCCGAAGGTGGACAACCAGACCGGGGACCGGGCCACCGTCACCACCAAGGTCACCATGACCACCGCAGACGAGAAGGTCGCCGAGCAGGCGCTGCGCTTCACCGTCGTACGGAAGACGGGTTGGTGGGTCTGCGAGGTGGCCTGACGCCGCCGGGTGGATAGGCTCGACGGGTGCGAGCAGCAGAGCGGCCGGCCGACCCGGCCTCCACCGGATGGCCGGCCCGCCTGCACGTGGTCACCGGCAAGGGCGGCACCGGCAAGACCAGCGTCGCGGCGGCCCTGGCGCTGGCCCTGGCCGAGGGCGGCCGGCGCACCCTGCTGGTCGAGGTCGAGGGGCGGCAGGGCATCGCCCAGCTCTTCGGCACCGACCCGCTGCCGTACGAGGAGCGGCACCTCACCGACGCCCCGGGTGGCGGCGAGGTACGGGCCCTGGCGGTGGACGCCGAGGAGGCCCTGCTGGAGTACCTCGACATGTTCTACAAGCTCGGGGCGGCCGGCCGGGCGCTGCGCAAGCTCGGCGCCATCGACTTCGCCACCACCATCGCGCCGGGACTGCGGGACGTGCTGCTCACCGGCAAGGTGAAGGAGGCGACCACCCGCACCACCGGCCAGCGCCGGGCGTACGACGCGGTGGTGCTGGACGCGCCGCCGACCGGGCGGATCGGCCGCTTCCTCAACGTCACCGCGGAGACCGCCCGGCTGGCCAAGGTCGGCCCGATCAAGACCCAGAGCGAGGGGGTCGCCGCGCTGCTGCGCTCCCCGATGACCGCGGTGCACGTGGTCACGCTGCTGGAGGAGATGCCGGTCCAGGAGACGGTCGACGCGATCGCCGAGCTGACCCAGCTGGGCTTCCCGGTGGGGCGGGTGATCGTCAACGGCGCCCGGCCGCCGGTGCCGGCCGGGCGTGAGGTCACCCAGGCCGAGCTGAAGCGGGGGCTGCTCGCCGCCGGGCTGCCGGCCGACCGGGCCACCGTGGCCGGGCTGGCCGGCGAGGCACGGGACCAGCAGATCCGGCGCGAGCTGGAGGACTCCCTCCGGACGGACCTGGTGGAGCTGAGGCTGCCCCTGACCGAGCTGCCGCTGCTCCCCGACGGGGTGGACCGGGCCGGGCTGGATCGGCTCGCCGAACTCCTCGGCCGGGCCGATTGACTCACACCTGACCTCGGCACGGGCGCACGGACCCCACCGGCCCGATACGCTCGATTGGTGCCTTCCGAAGACGCGGCGCCACGGCTGGACGTCGACCAGATCCTCGCCGATCCCGGCGTGCGGATCGTCGTGTGCTGCGGCGCCGGCGGTGTGGGTAAGACGACCACGGCCGCCGCGCTCGCCCTGCGGGCGGCCGAGCGGCACGGCCGGCGGACGGTGGTGCTCACCATCGACCCGGCCCGCCGGCTGGCCCAGTCGCTCGGCCTGACCGAGCTGGACAACACGCCCCGCCAGGTCAAGGGCCTCGACGTCGAGGCCAGCGGCGGCGAGTTGCACGCCATGATGCTGGACATGAAGCGCACCTTCGACGACGTGGTACTCCAGCACACCGATCCGACGAAGGCGGCGGAGATCTTCGCCAACCCCTTCTACCAGGCCATGAGCTCGACCTTCGCCGGCACTCAGGAGTACATGGCGATGGAGAAGCTGGGTCAGTTGCACGCCCGCGGCGAGTGGGACCTGATCGTGGTGGACACCCCGCCGTCCCGCTCCGCGTTGGACTTCCTGGACGCCCCGGCCCGGCTCTCCCGCTTCCTCGACGGGCGGATGCTGCGGCTGCTGCTGGCGCCGGCGCGCAGCGGGGGGCGGAGCATGTTCAGCCTCGTCACCGCCAGCTTCGGGATGTTCTCCAAGGTGGTGCAGAAGGTGCTCGGCGCGCAGCTGCTCACCGATCTCTCCGGCTTCGTCGCCGCACTGGATTCGATGTTCGGGGGCTTCCGGCAGCGGGCGGAGCAGACGTACCGCATCCTGCAGGCCCGGGAGACGGCCTTCCTGCTGGTCGCGGCGCCGGAACCGGACGCGGTCCGGGAGGCGGCCTACTTCGCCGGGCGGCTGCGCGAGGAGCGGATGCCGCTGGCCGGCCTGGTGCTCAACCGGGTGCACCGGCCGGCGGTGCCCGATCTGGGGGCGGCGGAGAGCGTCGCCGCCGCGGGGCGGCTGGCGGAGCTGGGCGGGCACGACGCGACCGTCGACGTGCTGCGGGCGCACGCCGCGCTGGCCCAGCAGGCGGTACGCGAACAGCAGGTGGCGACCCGGTTCACCGAGGAGTTCCCGACGGTGCCGGCCGTGTCGGTGACGGCGCAGCCCGCCGACGTGCACGACGTCGACGGGCTGCGGACGATCGGCGCGGCGATCAGCCGGCCGTGACCGGCGTCAGCCGGCGGCGGTGACCAGGACCTTGTCCTTGCCGGTCTGGTCCTTGGCGTTCTTCTTCATCGCGGCCTCGAACATCTTGCGCCAGCTCGTCACCTGCGGGTGCCGACGCAGCAGCGCCCGGCGTTCGCGTTCGGTCATGCCACCCCACACCCCGAACTCGATCCGGTTGTCGAGCGCGTCGGCCAGGCACTCGTACCGAACTGGGCAGCTCCGGCAGATCCTCTTCGCCACGTTCTGTTCGGCGCCCTGTACGAACAACGCGTCCGGGTCCCCGTTCTGACACGCCGCCAGTGACGGCCAGTCAGTGATCATGCCCATGTGTACACGTCCCCCCTTGCAGTACCTACCGACCTCGTGCGACCAGCCGTGAATTTCCCCCCGGTCGTCCGGCCCGTTCCTTCCCCAAGGAGGCACGGACGACGTGTGGCTGTCGCCGCTACCATCATGCTCTGTAGTCGCCTGATTACGCAACGTTGTCGGCGAAATCCATCATTACGGACACTCCCGGCTTACCGGGCCTTCGCCCGCCGCTTACCCGGCCCGGGTACGTGAAAACGCTGCGGGGGCTCCACCGTTCGGTGGAGACTCGCGGCAGGTCACACGCAACCAGGTACCGGGGGTCGTGCGTTTAGCACAACGAGGTCGGCGCGCGCAGGAAATGGGGAAAGAACGCCCCAGCGCCCCTCGTTCCCTACTCGCGTACCCTGTCGAGGTGACCTGGATGCGGAAACGTGACCACAATGTCTTCACCAACGCCGCATCGCTGCTTGTCTGTGGCCTGCTGGCCGGCGTGGTGGTCGCGGCGGCGGCCTTCCCCGCGGTGGCGATGTCCGGCTTGGCCGCGAAGGCCGGCGCCGAGACCTTCGGCGCGTTGCCGAAGGAGCTGACCGTGGCCCGCGCGCCGCAGATCAGCTACCTGCTCGCCTCCGACGGCAAGACACCGCTGGCGACCATGTACGACGAGAACCGGCGGGACGTGGAGCTGGCCGACATCGCGCCGGTCATGCAGAAGGCGATCATCGCCGCCGAGGACCACGACTTCTACAAGCACAACGGCGTCGATCTCAACGGTGTCGCCCGTGCCTTCGTCAACAACCAGTCCGGCACCAACTCCCAGCAGGGCGCCTCGACGCTGACGATGCAGTACGTCCGGCTGGCCATCGCCTACTCGGCGACCCACCCGGCCGACGTGGTCGCGGCGACCGAGGACACCAGCGCCCGCAAGCTGCGCGAGATGCGCTACGCGATCCAGATCGACAAGGAGTTCTCCAAGGACGACATCCTGAAGCGCTACCTGAACATCGCCTCGTTCGGCAACGGCGCGTACGGCATCTACGCCGCCAGCCAGGTCTACTTCGGCAAGCCGCCGAGCAAGCTGAAGCTCGAGGAAGCGGCGATGCTGGCCGGCATGGTCAAGGCGCCGACCACCAACGACCCGACCACCCGTAGCGGCCGCCCGCTCGCCCTCGACCGGCGCAACTACGTGATCGACAACATGGTCAAGATCGGCGCCATCAACCAGCAGGAGGCCGACGCCGCCAAGACGGCCCCGATGGTGGTGAAGGACAAGCGCACCCCGAACGGCTGCGTCTCCACCAACGAGAAGGGCTGGGGCTTCTTCTGCGACTACTTCTACCGCTGGTGGCTGCAGCAGGAGACGTTCGGCTCGACCACGTACGACCGGGAGCGGCGGCTCAAGAGCGGCGGCTACACCGTCGTCACCACCCTCGACGCGCAGGCGCAGCGGGGTGCGGACCGGGCGGTACGCAAGGCGAAGAAGGAGACCGCCAAGGAGGCCGCCATGGTCGCCGTGGTGGAGCCGGGCACCGGCCGGGTGCGGGCGCTCGCGGTGAACCGGTCCTTCAAGATCGACGACCCGAAGAACCCGAAGAACAAGATCTCCAGCGACCCGGCGAAGGCCAAGAAGAAGATCCGCGGTAACTACCCGAACACGGTCAACCCGCTGCTCACCGGCGGCCAGGGCATCACCGGCTACCAGGCGGGCTCCACCTTCAAGATCTTCTCCATCGTGGCCGCCCTGGAGAAGGGCATCCCGCTCAGCTACACCATCAACGCCCAGCAGACGTTCAAGTCGGAATACATCATCGACAGCAGCTCGCCGGCCGCCTGCCCGGGCACGCACTTCTACTGCCCGAAGAACGCCGGCGGCAAGGCCGGCGGCGTGCAGAACATGTGGAGCGCCTTCGCCCAGTCGACCAACACCTACTTCGTCCCGCTCCAGCAGCAGGTCGGGGCGGAGAACGTGGTCGACGCGGCGAAGCGCCTCGGCATCCAGTTCCGGGCCGCCAACGACGCCAAGTTCGCCGGCACCAAGGACTCGGCCCACCAGTGGGGCGCCTTCACCCTGGGCGTCTCGCAGACCACCCCGCTGGAGCTGGCCAACGCGTACGCGACCCTCGCCGCGGACGGCAAATACTGCGAGCCGATCCCGGTGCAGGAGATCAAGGACCCGGAGGGCAACAAGCTCGACATCGCCAACCCGCGCTGCGAGAAGCGGGTCAGCACCGAGGTGGCCCGGGCCGCCGTGGACGCCGCCCGCTGCCCGGTCGGCGACAACTCCTCCACGAGCAAGTGCGGCGGCAGCCGTACCGCCCGCCAGGTGAAGACGATCGTCAAGGCGCCGGTGGCCGGCAAGTCCGGCACCACCGACTCGGAGAAGACCGCCGCCCTGGTCGCGATGACCAAGCAGTACGCGGTGGCCGGCATCATGGCCGACCCGGACTGGCCGCAGACCAACGTCAAGATGAAGCACAACCAGCCCGACGGCATCAACCCGCCGGTCATCGAGACGCTCCGCGCCGCGATGGAGGGCAAGGACCGGATCAACTTCGAGCCGCCCGGCAGGAAGATCTCCGAAGGTGACCAGCGCTCCATCCCCAGCGTCACCTGCCTGGACGTGGACGCCGCCAAGTCCAGGATCAACGGGGCCGGCTTCGAGGCGGTCGTCTCGAACGACAAGGTCGCGTCGAGCTGCCCGGCGGGCAAGGCCGCCGGCACCAGCCCGGGGGGCCGGACCATCAAGGGCGGCGTGGTCACCATCCAGGTGAGCAGCGGCGGCGGCACCCCGCCCGGGACCACCACGGGCCCCGGCGGCCCCGCCACCCCGCCGACTCCGGGCCGACCCCCTCGGCCCCGCGGCTGACCTCAGCACGAACGACGGGCGGGCACCCCTTTCGAGGGTGCCCGCCCGTTTCGCGTGTCGGGGTCAGAGGCCGAGCTGTCGGCGTACCTCGGCGGCCACCCGGCCCCCCTCGGCCTGGCCGGCCACCGCGGCCTGGGCCGCCTTCATGGCCGGGCCCATCTGCGCCTTGCCGGTGAAGCCGCCGGCCGCGAGCGCCCCCGCGACCAGCTCGGCCAGCTCCTCGTCGGAGAGCTGCTTGGGCAGGTAGCGGTCCAGCACCTCGCCCTCGGCGGTCTCCTTGGCGGCCTGGTCACCACGGCCGGCCTCGGCGAAGGCGGTGGCGGCCTCGCGCCGCTTCTTCGCCTCCTTGGTCAGCACCGCGAGCACCTCGTCGTCGGTGAGCTCGCGCTTGGCCTTGCCGGCGACCTCGGCGGTGCCGACGGCCGCGAGGGCCATCCGCAGGGTGGAGGTGGTCAGCTCGTCGCGCGCCTTGAGAGCGGCGCGCATGTCGGCAGTGAGGCGGTCCTTCAGCGTGCTCATGGACGGTCAAACTACCCTGAACGCCATGCGAAAGCGCACACTATTCCGCCTTGCCGCCGGAACCGTCGCCGCGGGCGCGGCCACCCTGGCGTACGCGTCGCTCGTCGAGCGCAACATGTTCACCCTGCGGCGGTACGACGTGCCGGTGCTGCCGGCCGACGCGGAGCCGCTGCGCGTGCTGCACCTGTCGGACCTGCACATGATGCCCGACCAGGCACGCAAGCAGCAGTGGGTGGCCTCGCTGGCCGCCCTCGACCCGGACCTGGTGGTGGTCACCGGCGACAACATGGCCCACCCCGACACAGTCGGCGGGGTGCTGCGGGCCCTGCAACCGCTGCTCGACTACCCGGGCGCGTTCGTCTTCGGGTCGAACGACTACACCGGGCCGGTCTGGAAGAACCCGTTCACCTACTTCCTGCCCGACCGGGAGTACACCGAGGGAGTCGAGCTGCCCCACGAGGAACTGCGGGACGTGTTCACCGGGGCCGGTTGGGCGGACCTGAACAACACCCGGACGTCGGTGAAGGCCGGCGGCCGCCTGGTGGAGTTGGTCGGCGTGGACGACCCGCACATCGAGCGGGACGACTACGACGCCGTCGCCGGGCCGGTCGCCGCCTCGGCCGACCTCGGCATCGCGCTCGCGCACTCCCCCGAACCGGCGGTGCTGGACCGGATGGCCGCGGACGGCTTCAGCCTGCTGCTCGCCGGGCACACCCACGGCGGCCAGGTCTGCGTACCCGGCTACGGGGCACTGGTGACCAACTGCGGGCTGCCCCGTTCGATGGCCCGCGGCCTGCACCGCTGGCCCGGCTCGGACTCCTGGCTGCACGTCTCCGCCGGCCTCGGCACCCACCCCACCGCTCCGGTGCGGTTCGCCTGCCCGCCGGAGGCGAGCGTGCTGACGCTCATCCCGCGCTGAGCCCCTGACACCTGCGCCCCGGGCCGGGTCGAGGGGTACCGAGTTTGACCATCGGACCGGGTGGGCTACTATTTGTCGGCACGCCTCGGGGTGTGGCGCAGCTTGGTAGCGCGCTTCGTTCGGGACGAAGAGGTCGTCGGTTCGAATCCGGCCACCCCGACCAGAGGCCAAAAGGCCAGGTGAGATCACCTCTCACCTGGCCTTTTGTCATACCCCCGGCGCTCTCGTCCATCGGCTCAGGCCGCCGGCTAGTCGGCGCTTTCGTCCTCGTCAGCCTCGAAAGTCAGCGGAAAGTCAGCAAACGAGTCCCTGACCTTCTCCGCGCCGGCATCGAAGGCGTGCGTGTACCGGTCCAGCGTGGTCGAGATCTGCTCATGCCCCATGACCCGGGCCACGTCGTTGATCGGTACGCCGTCCGACACCAGCCAGGTCGCGTACGAGTGCCGCAGATCATGGAACCGAAGCCCGCCCTGGGCAAGGCGTGAGACACGAGCCCGCGCGCTCATTGCCGCCGCCCTCGATCAGGATGGGCACGACAACGTCGCGGTGATGGTCATCGACATCGTGGACCAAGCACTCGACGGCCGCCGCTGATCGGTCAGCGAGGGAGTGCGCACTCACATGCCGAGTTGAGTGTGGCCGGGCCCGTCACGTCGACAAGTTCAGGGACTAGCGGGTGTGGTCGGCCGCTCGCGTGGATGCCTTGTGCTGGGGCATGGGTGGTGGAAGGGCGCGGTCCATCGCGTCAGCGGTGGCGTCCTGGCTTGTTGCGCGCACGCTGCGGGTGCGCTGGATCAGGACGACGCAGGCCAGCACGACCAGCGCTGCCCCGATCGATGCAGGGGTGACGGTCTCTGCGAGCAGTAGCGCGGACCAGAGCAGGGTGAGTACCGGCTGTGCGAGCTGGATCTGGCCGACCTGGGCGATGCCACCTCGGGCTAGAGCAGCAGTCGGGGCGGAATCGTAGGAATGACCCCCATGAAGCCGACCACCAAAAGGGCCCGCTAGGCATGAGTTGCTGTACCCCTGCCCCCGTCCGGAAGGCTAGATGGTCTGGCAACCGCACGACGAGGAGTTCATTTTGGCCCCATCGCTGTCAACTCTTGTGCGGCGGCTCGCACAAAGGCATTACCGCAGGGACCCAGACGCTGTCCTCAAGGAACACCAGGGACGTGGGCCGGACCTCTGTGACTCGCTTGTCATTAGTCTCGACCGACAGCTGCATCGACGCCGAAAAGGCTTTGTAAGCGATCGAACATTCAATCTGCAGCTTGACGTTGACTCGGACGGTGCCGCCGGAGGGCAACAGCTGGGACTGACCGATATCACGGATCAGGATGCCCGGCCCCTGCACCTTAACCCCACGGACCGTGACCGGCGCGGGACCAGCGTTGATCACCGCTACCTGCCCGTCCAAGTGAACGAGGCCCTCGACGGTCCGATATCCGCGACCAGCCGATACAGGGATGGTCATGAGTACGACCGAAGCATTCCGCTTCCGCTCTTCACGCGAGTCATGTAGCTCATTGACACCGAAACCGCTGAGGACACCACCAGCAACGAAAGCGGCGACGAGGCGCAGGACCATTTTCCGTCTGAGGGCAAAACGGCCATTGCTAATTCCTCCCGATCCGGCCAGCTCATGATTGCGCTCGTCCAGGGCGATCACTGCATGCTCCGCCGACATGGCAGCATCCTAGGGCTGCCTGACTGCGCGCGAAAGACTCAGGTCATCAATACACCAGTGGGTCCGTCCGAGGCGCTCGGGTGCTCGCCAGGTCAACGACGATGGCCGACACCGACCGATAGGGTTCTTGATCTTTGCAAGGCGGGGTCTGCAATCGCTCCCGGCCGGCGATTGGTGGCGAGCACCCGGCGTGCCATTAGCGTGCCATTAGGCGAGGACAACAGGGGCCAGCCGAGGCCACGAGAGACTGCCGAGACCAGGCCGCCAAGCCGGTGGCCTCCCGCAGATCGACAATTCCCAAGCTGGCAGTCCGAGCCCTGGCAGAGCGTGCCGAGGAACGACCAGCATGATGGCGATGTGAGTTTCGACCTCGTGGTTCTGGCCATGGCCCCGAACGCCAGCCTCGCCGAGGCCCGAGCGATGCTCGATCACTGCACCAGCGGACACCATCGTGACGGCGAGCTTGATGAGCACATCGTCGCCTTCTACGAGGAACTCCGGGCGCGCTATCCCGACGAGCCGCCGTTGCCCCCTGACTCGCCATGGATGTCTACTCCACTCGCCGTGGGCATCGACCACGTCTCGATGAACATCGCCTGGTCCGCGCGTGGCACCGAGGCGGTGGAGGCCGTACTGGCACTGACGCAGCGGCACGGCTTGGTCCTCTACGACCCCCAGGGCGACGAGTTCGTGGGCCTGCGAGCGGTGCGCTCGTAGCTGCGCCCAGCGCGTCAGCAGAAAGTCAGCGAACGCCTGACAGCGGTCCCCCATCAACGAGCCGCAGACGTCTGCCGACCCTGCGTCGTCGCGGCCGAGCGACAGCGGCCGATAGCGGATGACAGGATCGACGGCCGTTCGGGACGAAGAGGTCGTCGGTTCGAATCCGGCCACCCCGACCAGAGGTAAGTGAAGATCAAGGCCCCTCCTCGGAGGGGCCTTGATCCGTTCCTGGGGCTCACCGCTCCGCCGGAGGCAAGCGGCCGGCCGGCTAGCGGAGCGACCGGAAGGCGGTGCGCAGCTCTTCGGACAGGAGCTGTGGCTGTTCCCAGGCCGCGAAGTGCCCGCCCTTGTCGAGCTTGTTGTAGTGGATCAGATTGGAATACGCCTGCTCCGCCCAACTCTTCGGGGCCTGATACATCTCGTTCGGGAAGACGCTCACGGCAGCCGGGACGGAGACGCCCTTGGCGGCGAAGAAGGAGAGCTTGTTCTCCCAGTAGATGCGGGCCGCGGAAACTCCCGAGTTCATCAGCCAGAAAAGCGTGATGTTGTCGAGGACGTCGTCCCGCGTGAGGCCGACGGATTTCCCGGCGAAGGCCTGGCAGATCAGGTCCAGGCTGGCCGCGTCATGGTCGATCATGTAGCTCGCCAGCGCGATGGGCGAATCCGCGAATCCGGTCAGCGTCTCCGGACGCGTCCCCATCATGAGGGCGTAGGCGGAATGCTGCCAGAAGAAGGCGAGCTGCTCGCAGGTCTGCTTCTCCTCGGCGGAGAGGTTGGAGGGCAGCGAGGCCAGCGGGTTGGCGGCTCCGGTGACGCCGGTCTGGAGCAGCGTGTCGATGTCGGGTGGGACGACACCGGGCATGTTGGTGTGGATGCCGGCCAGTTCCGGAGGCGCCTGCAGAGCGATGACGTCCGTGATGAGCGCCCCCCAGTCGCCGCCCTGCGCGACGTATCGCGTGTAGCCGAGGCGCCTCATCAGCTCGGTCCAGGCGCTGGCGATGCGCTCCGGGCCCCAGCCGGGCTCGGTCGGCTTGCCGGAGAACCCGAAGCCGGGCATCGACGGGATCACCAGGTGGAAGGCGTCCGAGGCGTCCGCGCCGTGCGCCGTCGGGTCGGTGAGCGGACCGACGATCTTCAGCTGCTCGATGATCGAGCCCGGCCACCCGTGCGTGACGATGAGCGGCAGCGCGTCCTCGTGCTTCGATCGGATGTGGAGGAAGTGGATGTCCAGCCCGTCGATCTCGGTGATGAAATTCGGTACGGCGTTCAGCCGTGCCTCGACCTTGCGCCAGTCGTACTCCTTCTCCCAATAGCGGGCGAGCGCCTGGCTGGTCTCGAGCGGCACGCCCTGGGACTGATCGCGGACGGTCTGCTTCTCGGGCCAACGGGTGGCCGCGATGCGCGCACGCAAGGCCTTCAGCTCGGCCTCGGGAATCTCTACCGTGAACGGCCGAATTTCTGCGGTCCTCGGTCGCGCTTCGGTCTTGACAGCCATATGGCCACCTTCCGTTCGAGGTGATGAGAGGTCGAGCGGGAACCTTCTGCCTCGTACCGGGACAGACGGCAAGCACAGGGCTTGCCGCGCGAGGGCATTTCGATGACGGCGCTACCCGGACTTGCGGCAGGTCACAGAGGTGCACGGCCCATCTGCCCAGAGCGTAGGACGCCTCTTTACGGGTCGCGGGCCATACCACCGATCCCGCCCGGCGCTGCGGGCCGAGTCCGCCCGAGTGTCCGAATACCGGTCCCGCGGCGCTGATTCGTCACGTTCCTGGCGCCTGTCACAACCGCGCGCGGCCCGGTGTCAGTGCGGTGAGGAACCCCGGACGACCCGCCCGGGTGAGCCGAACACCGAGGAGCTCTCCTGATGTCCACCACGCACGTCGTCGTGACCCTGCTGGCCGCCGCCATGGTCGGCTTCTCCGCCGCCTCCGTCTTCCTCCGCGCCCCGTGGGTCGTGCAGCCGCTGGCCGACTACGGCGTACCCCGCTCGTGGTGGCCCTGGCTCGGCACCGCCAAGGCGGCCGGCGCGGCGGGACTGCTGGCCGGCCTGTTGGTGCCGGTCATCGGCGTGCTGGCCGGGATCGGCCTGGTGCTCTACTTCACCGGCGCCGTCGTCACCGTGATCCGGGCGCGCTCGTACTCGCACATCCCGTTCCCCCTGCTGTACGCGGCGCCGGTGGTCGGCTCCCTGGCGCTGCTGGCCGCCTCCTGAGCGGCGCGGAAGCCCCGGACAGGCCCCGGACGGCGCGGTCGCGGTGCGACCGGCCGTCCGGGGCGTCGACGGTTCAGGCGACCTTGACCGGCGCCGAGCGCAGTTCGTTGTCGTACGGGAGCGCGTCCCGGGCGTCGAGCAGTTCGGCGACTGCCCGGAAGGAGACCTTGCCCACGGCCAGGTCCTCCGCCGTGACCGTGTAGTCGATGACGAAGCGGGTGGTCTTCCCGCTGTCCGTCGCCGGTACGGGATGGGTGGACGATCCGACCGGCACGTAGCCGGTGGGGGTGCTCCGCTCGAGGTCGACCCGGACGTTCTCGTCGTACCGGGTGTTCCGGACCTGGACCGCGACCCCGATGGTCTGCCCCACCCGCGCCGTCGACGGCACGTTCAGCTTCACGATGGCGACGTCATGGGTCCGGACCGACACCACGTGGCTGACCGAGGCGGTGCGCCCGTCGAGGGTGCGCACGGAGAGCCGGACGGTCCAGTCGCCGTCACCGGGGAACCGGTGCACCGGGTACAGCTCGGTCGACGTCGTCCCGTCACCGAAGTCCCAGGCGAAGGAGCCGAAGCCGGCGCCGGCCGGGTCGTAGGCGGAGCTGCCGAGGCTGACCTGGTCGTACGAGCTGGGGTCGCCCGGGTAGTGGTAGAAATCGACGGTCGGGGCGGCCGCCACGTCGAGCTGGAAGGTGTGCGCGGAGCTGCCGTCCGAGCCCACCTGGAACAGGTACGTCCGGCCGGCCTGCGCCACGAAGGTCAACGGGTCGTAGTCGTAGAGGGACGTGTAGCCCATAAGGGACAACGCGGTCAGCGAGGAACCGGTGTAGGCGGCGATGCCCGCGTAGCCCGGGTTCGTCCGGGCCGTGATCGAGCCGGTGGTGGTCGGCGTGTACGCGTACCAGGCCGTGTAGGCGGAACTGACGTAGACCGAGGGCTAGCCGGTCTCGGCGGTCGCGCCGGCGTAGTCCCGGGTGTCGGCGTACGGCAGTGCGCCTACCGTGATCGCGTCGGCGAAGTCGTCGTTGGCGGGGGCCACGGCCTGGTCGAGCGAGAACCGCAGCGAACCGCCGGTGGTGTCGCCGAAGCCGCCGGTGCCGACCATGAGGTGGTACGTCGTGCCCGCGGTGACCGCGAAGCGGATCCTCGACCGCTGGCTGCCGTTGTCGTCGTTGCAGGCCACCTGCGTGAGGGAGCCCTGCTCACCGGTCCAGGCCGAGAGCACGCTGTAGTAGTCGCTGCCGTACGTGTGGGCCTCGACGCGGCCGTCCACGGTCGGGGTGAAGCTGAACCAGACGGACCCACGGTTGGCGCACCCGGTCGGGTCCGTCGGGTCCGTGGTGGCGCCGGTGGTGTCGATGGTGGTGGTGAAGGGAGTGGTCCCCACCGTCGTCGCGGCGGAGAAGTCGTCGTTCGCCGGTGCGGCGTAGGCGGCGGTCTGCCCCGCGACGAGCAGGGCGACCACCCCCGTGAACGCGACAGCGAGCCGGGCGACACTGCGTCTGATCACTGGAATCCTCCTGGGCCCCGTATCCCACCTGGATGGTGACCGTCCGACCGTACGGCGGCGGACGCAGCGGCATAGTTAAATGAACCACTGGTTCTGGTTAAGGGGCACAGGCGCGGGGCCCGGCGGTCCGACCGGTTGGTCGGTCCGCCGGGCCCCGCAGGGGATAAGTCAGAGCGGGCGGTTCGGCTCGCTGACCGGGCCACCGGGGTACGTGGTGGCGGCCGGGTCGGGCACGACCTCGACGTCGGTCACCACGTACTCGGTCTCGGTGGTGGTGGTCGTCGGCATCCGGTCCTCGTCGTCGCCCGTGCGGTGCTTGGCGGCGGCGATCCCGGCGGCGGCAGCGGCACCCGCGGCGGCGGCGCCGGCCGCGACCGCGGTGCCCGAGACACCGGCCTTGCCGCTGTCACCCTGGGACGACGCCGCGTGCGCGACGCCCGGCGTGCCCACGCCGTGCCCCTCGCCGACCGAGCCGCGCCAGGCGCCGGTCTCGGCGCCCCGGGACTCGATGAAGCTCTTGAACTTCTCCAGGTCGGACTCGGCCTGCTTCTCGACGATGTTCAGCTTGTCGCCGGTCTTCTCGACCAGCCCCTCCGGCTCGTACTCCAGGTGCAGCCGGACCATGGTGCGGCCCGCGCCCACGGGCTGGAAGTAGACGGCACCGGCGTTGGTGGCACCCTCGGTCGCCGCCCAGGCGACCTTCTGGTCGGGCACCTGCTCCAGGACCCTGGAGTCCCACTCACGCTTGACGCCGGCGATCTGGGCGACCCAGTGCATCCGCTGGTCGTCGAGCTGGCGCACCTCCTGCACGCCACCCATGAAGCGGGGGAACTCCTCGAACTGCGTCCACTGGTTGTAGGCGGTGCTGACCGGGACGTCGACTTCGATCGACTTCTCGACCACGGTGGTCATGGCAATCCTCCTCGTTCCGGTCGACCTCCCTCCACGCGGGAGGGAGCAGCGTTTCTCGTCCACCAGAATCCCTACCCACCGTCGGACGGCTGAACCGGAAAATGCCGGAGCCGGCGACAACGCGCTGGTCACGGGGGGTCGCCGGCTCCGGCCGTACGTCAGGACGCGGGCGCGATGAAGTAGCCCGCCTGGTCGACGATCAGGTCGGTCCAACCACTGCTCTGGTGGTACGCGCCGACCTTCATGCCCGTCCCGGTCCGCACGATCGCCAGGTTGGCGGCCGTCTCCCCGGCCACGAAGTTGACGTTCGAGGCGCCGCCCCGGTCTCCGGGTACACGGTGAGCACGCCCGCCGCGCTCGGCCTGGTGACCGTCAGGTTGAGCACGGCGGCGGTGGCGGCCGGGCAGCCGCCGGGGCAGCCGGTCCGCTGGGACGCAGGCAGGAGGGCGACCTTCTCCCGCGGGTTGAGCTGGCCGGTGAGCGTCCGGCCCTCCAGGCCGATGGACTGCCGGGTGTCGACGATGCGCTGCGGCCCGAGCGGCACGTAGCCGTCGGTGGCGCCGGAGGCGACCGATCCGTAGAAGCCGGCCAGGTCGTGCGTGGTGCCGGAGCTGGCGTTGTGGATGCTCACCTTCCCGGCGACGACCGGCACGATTGCCGCGGCAGCGTACCGGGGGATCGACGGGTCCCGTGGCCCCGTGGAACGGGCGTGACCTGAGACGGCACCGGCCACCCGCTGCGTAAGACGGGTGGCCGGTGCCGGTGTCGGTCCGATCAGGAGGCGGGTCCGATGAAGTACCCGGACTGGTCCACGACGGCGTGGGTCGTGCCCGCGCTGCTGTTGTACAGCTCGATGCCGGAGCCGACCGCGACCACGGCGGCGTTCGAGGCGGTTTCGCCCTTGACGAAGTTGACGTTCGAAGCGGTCGGCCGCGGCTGACCGCCCGGGTAGGCGATCAGCACGCCCGGCGCGGTCGGGCCGGTCACCGTCAGGTTGCCCACCAGAGCGGTCGGGGCCGGGCAGGCCGGCAGGCAGTTCTCCCCGGAGAGGAACGGCTGGAACCGTACGGTCTCGCGGGCCGAGAGCGGCACGGAGCCGCGGCCGGGAAGCCCGGTGCCGTTCCGGGTGTCCACGATCCGGGTGGGGGTGATCGGCACGAAGGTCTGGGTGGCGACCGGGCTGAACCAACCGGCCAGGTCGGCGACGACGTGGGTGGTGCCGGAGCTCTGGTTGTGGATGCTGACCCGGCCGTTCACCACCGGCACGGTGACCAGGTTGGGGATGGTCTGCCCGGTGACGAAGTTCAGGTTCGACGCGGTGGGCACCGCCGAGCCGTACGGGAAGACCTTGAGCACGCCGTTCGCCGTCGGCCTGGTGACCGTCACGTTGAGCACGGCGGCCGTCGCGCCGGCGGGCAGTCGGCCGGACAGGTCGAGCGGCCGGGTGCCGTTGGCCGGGACCGGGACGGCGGCGCCTTCGCGGGTGTCGAGCACCCGCACCGGCGACACCGGGGCGAAGCCGGACCCGGATTCCGCGTAGAAGCCCTGGAGGTCAGCGACCAGGTGGACGGTGCCCTGGCCAGAGTGGTGGAACGAGACGGACCCGTTGACCACCGGAACGGTGACCTGGTTCGGCACCGTCTCCTTGGCCACGAAGTTGACGTTCGACGCGTTCGACCAGCCGCCACCGGTCGGGTAGACGGTGATGAAGCCGGCCGCGGTCGGTTGGGTGACGGTCACGTTGAGCACGACCGCGCTGATGTCCGGGGTCGGAACCCCGGCGATGCTCTCGATCGGCAGGGAGATGGTGCCGTTCGCCGCCACCGGGGCGGCGTACTCGACGCCGATCGGGATCCGGGTGTCCAGCAGCCGGGTCGGTGCCACCGGCACGTAACGCGCGCCCACCTGCGTGCAGACCGGTGGGCCGTAGGTGCTGATCTGGCGGAAGTCGCTCTGGCTGGTCTGCACCTGCACGCAGGCGGAGCCGGCCCGGCGCACGGTGTGCTCCGCGGTGCCGGAGTCGCTGACCCGCCAGTACCGCTCGTCGGCGAACTTGTACGCGTACGCGGCGCGTTCCCGCTCGACCGGCCAGGGCGAGTGCAGGCCCGTCCGGGCGACCACGTCGAACGGGCCGCCACCGACCTTGCGTTCGAGTCGCACCGGGTCCTGAGTCGGGGTGCCCTGCACCTCCACCGCCCCCCGGTCGCGGTAGCCGCTGCCGGTGCCGGTGTTCGGGGCGGACGGGTCGTCGGCGTAGGAATTGTCGAGCAGGTCGGTGTCGAGGGCGCCCCGGGCTCCTGCGTCGGCGGAGTCCCGGGCCGGTGAGTTCGCACTGAGCACCAGATAGCTCCGCTCGCCGGCGGGGGCGGGGGTCGTCCACGATAGCTTCGGGTTCGCGATGATGTCGTGGGTGGCGTGCCCGGTCGCCTCGGTGAACGAGGCCAGCGTCGGGTACTGGCTGCCGGCCCAGACGTAGGGCAGCCCGCCGCCCAGGGGGTCGATCAGGTTGTAGTCGGTGCTGGTCTGCGGGGCGGACTCCGGGGAGACGGTGATGGCGGTGGCCTCCACCGAGTTCGGGCAGGCGGGGCGACGCTGCCGGTCGGTCACCACGATGTTGTTCCGGATCGAGGCGCCCGGCGAGGCGCCGGCCAACTCGATGCCGCGCCGGCATTCGGTGTTGAGGGTGTTGCCGGTGGCCGTCAGGCCGGGGGCGTTGGTGGCAACCAGGCCGGAGGCGTCGAGCTGGCTGGCGGTGACGGTCGTGTCGGTGACGCCGGACTCGACGGCGACGGACGGGCCGGCGAAGTCGCGGAGGAAGCTCCGGCTGAGGGTCACGTCGTCCGAGGCGCCGCTGATCCGCAGCGCGGTGGGCGCGTAGGGACCGGCCAGGACGGTGAGCTTGTCGAGGCGGACGCGGCTGGAATCCTTCACGACGACGCCGTCGACATAGCCGATGCCGTTCACGACGAAGCCCTCCAGCACCACGTCGTGCACACCGGTGACCTTGAGACCCCGGACCCGCGCCCACTGCCAGGAGACGTTGACCGCCCGGAACGTGATCGGCGCGGCCTCGGTGCCGGACCGGGTGAACGTCACGGTTTCCTGGTAGTCGCCCGGCTGCACCAGCACCGTCTGGCCGGGACCGGCCACCGCCGCCGCCTCCGAGATGGTGCAGAACGGCTTCTCTGCGCTGCCGTCCCGGGTGGCCGGGGTGCCGGCCGGGCACCAGACGTTGCTGACGTACAACTCACCGGCGGGCGCATCCGTGGCGGTGACCGGCGCGGGCGCCGCTACCGCTGCGGGCGCCGCCGGCCCCGCCAGGCCCGCACCGGCGAGCAGCAGTACGAGCGCGAGCCGCGCCAGCATCTGTCCGGTTGTCATCAACCACCCCCGTGATCAAGTCTTCGGCGCGCAGCGTACACCGACGGGCACCGATGCCAGCAGCACCGAAAGGGTCGTCGGCGGTGCCGTTTCGGCGGTCGGACAGGCGGCGCTGACGGCGGGTGTCAGAGCGCTGACCCTCGGCGTTCGGTCGGCTCGCCTGGCATTGTTGACGGCATGATCGCGCTGATTCGATCCCGTTTGACCAACTGGACCGTATTCATACCCATCCTCGCGGTCGTGCTGCTCGTCCTCACCTGGGGTCGCGACCTCTCCGGGGTCGCGGTCGCGCTGCTGGCCGCCTTCCTGGCCGGCGCGGTGCTCGCGGCCGTCCACCACGCCGAGGTGGTCGCGCACAAGGTCGGCGAACCGTACGGCTCGCTGGTGCTCGCCGTGGCGGTCACCGTCATCGAGGTGGCGCTGATCGTGACCCTGATGATCAGCGGCGGGGAGAAGACCCAGTCGCTGGCCCGGGACACCGTCTTCGCCGCCGTGATGATCACCTGCAACGGCATCCTCGGATTGTCCCTGCTGATCGCCACGCTGCGCCGCCGGGTGGCGGTGTTCAACTCGGAGGGCACCGGCGGGGCGCTGGCCACCGTGGCCACCCTCGCCACCTTGAGCCTGGTGGTGCCGAGCTTCACCACCAGCCGCCCCGGCCCCGAGTTCTCCCCCGCCCAGCTGGCCTTCGCCGCGGTGGCCTCACTCGCGCTCTACGGGCTCTTCGTCATGGTGCAGACCGGCCGGCACCGCGACTACTTCCTCCCCGTGACCAGCGCGGGCAGGCTGCTGGACGGCGACGGCGACGCGCACGCCGACCCGCCGTCGACGCGGACCGCGCTGGCCAGCCTGGGCCTGCTGCTCGTCGCCCTGGTCGCCGTGGTCGGCCTGGCGAAGACCGTCTCCCCCGCCATCGAGGCGGGCGTCGCCGCCGCGAACCTCCCGCAGGCCTTCGTGGGCGTGGTCATCGCCCTGCTCGTGCTGCTCCCCGAGACCCTCGCGGCGGCCCGCGCCGCCCGGCGGGACCGGGTGCAGATCAGCCTCAACCTCGCCCTCGGCTCCGCCATGGCCAGCATCGGTCTCACCATCCCGGCGATCGCCCTCGCCTCGATCTGGCTGGAGGGACCGCTGCTGCTCGGCCTCGGCGGCACCCAACTGGCCCTGTTGGCGCTGACCGCGGTGACCGGAGTGCTCACCGTCGTCCCCGGCCGGGCGACCGTCCTGCAGGGCGGGGTCCACCTGGTGCTGCTGGCCGCGTTCGTGTTTCTCGCCGCGAGCCCCTGACCGGCGGGCCCAGCATGCACAGCGGCCGCGCCCCTCGTCGGGGCGCGGCCGCTGTCGGACCAGGTCAGTACTGCGGTGCGATGAAGACGCCCGCCTGATCGACGACCGTGTGGGTGGTGCCCGAGCTGCTGTTGTACAGCTTCAGCCCGCCGTCGGAGCCGACGATGGCGAGGTTCGACGCGGTCTCGCCGGCCACGAAGTTGACGTTCGACACCGTCGGCCGCGCCTCGTCCGCCGGGTGCGCGATGAGGACTCCGGCGGCGGTCGGCCGGGTGACGGTCAGGTTCGCCACCACCGCGGCGGGCGTCACGCAGCAGGCCAGGTTGTTGGCGTACGGAGCGACGGTGATCGTCTCACGCGGCTGGAGCGGCGTGGTGCCCCGGTTGTACACGCCCGTGCCGTCCCGGGTGTCGGCGATCCGCAGCGGACCGTTCGGCACGTAGCTCAGCTGGCCGTCCGGCCCGAAGTGGCCGGCCAGATCCACGATCACGTGGGTGCTGCCGGAACTGGCGTTGTGGATGCTCACCTTGAGGTCCGTCACCGGCACGATCACCAGGTTCGGGATGGTCTGGCCGGTGACGAAGTTCAGGTTCGACGCGGTCGGCACCGCCGAGCCGTACGGGAAGACCTTCAGCACGCCGTTGGCCCGCGGCCCGGTGACCGTGACGTTGAGGGCGACCGCGGTGGCGGCCGGGGAGACCTTGAGGTCCAGGTCGAGCAGCCGGGTGCTGTTCGGCGCGAGGGCGCCACCCGCGGTACGGGTGTCCAGCACCCGCTTCGGGGTGCCGACGGCGAAGCCCTGCCCGGCGGCTCCGTACCAGCCCTGGAGGTCGGCGATGACGTGGACGGTCCCGCTACCGCTGTTCCGGATCCTGATCTTCCCGTTGGTCATCGGCACGGTCGCCAGGTTCGGCACCGTCTCCCGGGCCACGAAGTTGACGTTCGACGCGCTGGGCGCGCCCGGGGCGTCCGGGTAGACGGTCAGGAACCCGGCGGCCGTCGGTTGGGTCGCGGTCACGTTCAGGACGACCGCGCTGATGTCCGCCGCCGGTACCCCGCCGATGCTGTTGATGGGCAGCACCACCTCGGAGTTGGCCGGTACCGGGGTGGTGGTGGCCACCCCGATCGCCGACCGGGTGTCCAGCAACCGGGTCGGTGCCATCGCCGTGTAGTGCGCGCCGAGCACCACGCAGGACCGCGAATCGCTGCCTTCGCTGGTTCGGAAGTCGCTCCAACTGGAGCGCACCCGCACGCAGGTGCTCCCCGCCCGCCGGAACCGGTGGTCCACGTCGAGCGACGACCGGCCGGTCCGCCAGAGGGGGGAGTCGTCGTACTTGTAGGCGAACCGGCCGCCCGGCCCGTCGGTCGTCCAGTGGAAGCTCGTGCTGGCCCGGAGCTTGGTGTCGAACGGACCCGCGCCGATCGTCCGGTGCAGCGGCTCGGTCTTCGAGTTGGTCCCCTGAACCCGCTCGACCGCGCCCCGGTCGTGGAAGCCGTTGCCGGTGCCGGTGTTGTTCCATGTCGGATCGTCGGCGTGAGGATTCCCGAACAGGTCCGTGGCCGGTACGCCACGCGCGGTCGCGTCGGCCGAGTCCACCGCCGGGGAGCTCTGCTTCAGCCGGATGTAGCCCCGGTCGCCGCCGGCCGCGAGGTCGAGCAGCGGGTCGGCGGCGATGTCGTGTCCGCCCTGACCGGTGGCGGCCCGGAAGCCGTCCAGGGTCGGGTAGGTGGTGCCGGCCCAGGCGTACGGGGCCCAGCCGGCGGTCGGGTCGATCAGGTTGTGGTGGCTGGTGGTCTCCGGCACCGACTCCGCCGACACCGCGACGGCCACCTCGGCGACCGGCTTGGCGCAGGGCCCCTGCTCGGCGTAGGGCTTCACGATGTTGTTGGCGATGACGGTGCCGGGCGAGGTGCCGGTGACGTCGAGGCCGGGGCCGCAGTAGGTGACGACGGTGTTGTTGGTGACGGTGGTGCCGGGGGCGTCGGTGAACACCAGGCGGCCGGCCGGCACCTGGTTGGCGACGACCGTCGTGCCGGTCACGCCCGCCTCCACGGCCAGCCCGACCTTGGCCAGACCGTGCAGCCAGTTCCGGCTGACGGTCACGTCCCGGGACGCCCCGGTGATCCGTACGCCGACCGGGGCCAGCACCTGGCGGACAGCCCCACCGTCGAGGGTGACCCGGGACGAGCCGTCGATCACGACGGGCGGGCTCTGACTGTCGCCGTAGACGGTGAAGCCCTCCACGACCACGTCGTGCACCTGACGGAAGGTGAAGATCGTGCCGGTGACGGAGGTGGTGTTGAAGCGGCCGACCCGGACCATCCCGTCGGGGAGGTTGACCGCGCGGAACGTGATCGGCGCCGCCTCGGTGCCGGACCGGGTGAAGGCGACGGTTTCCGAGTACGTCCCCGGCTGCACCAGCACCGTCTGGCCGGGCTGCACGACGGCGGCGGCGGCCGAGATGGTGCAGAACGGCGCCTTCGCGCTGCCGTCGCCACCCGGCGCGCAGGCCGTGCCGCTGACGTGCAGCTCCGAGCCGGTCGAGGCCGCCGCAGCTGCGGTCGGCGCGGGCGCCGCGACGGCGGATGCCGGCGGTGCCACCAGACCCCCGGCCCCGATCAGGGGTACGAGCGCGAACAGGGATCGGGCAGGTCTTCTCATGGACACCCCGTGACGATGAACGAATGACGTGCCGGGGCAGCGTACCGCGGTCGATATGTGGCGGACGGCCACCGGACGGCGATGTGGACGGTGACACGGACGGGTTCGGCCCGACCGTCCGGACGGGCGGTCGGGCCGAACCTCGGATCAGGAAGCCGGGGCGATGAAGTAGCCCGCCTGGTCGACGACGACGTGGGTGCTGCCGCTGCTGTTGTTGTACGCGGCGATCCGGCCGTCGGCGCCGACCTTCACCACGGCCAGGTTCGACGCGGTCTCCTTCGCGACGAAGTTGACGTTCGACGCGGTCGGCGCGGCCTGGCCGGCCGGGTACGCGGTGAGCACCCCTGCGGCCGTGGGCGCGGTGACGGTCAGGTTGAGCACCGCCGCCGTCGGCTGGGGACATCCGCCGTCGCACTGCTGACTCACCAGGACGCCGACCGACGCCTTCGCATACTTCGTGAACGGCCCGTCGTAGGGCTTGATCCAGCCGGTGCGGTTCCGGCTGTCGGCGATCCGGTGCGGTCCCTGCGGCAGGTAGGTCTGGTCTGCGCCCGATGCGGCCGAACCGAAGTACCCGGCCAGGTCGGCCACCACGTGGGTGGTGCCCGAACTGGCATTGCGGATCATCGCCTTGCCGGCGACGACCGGCACGATCACCAGATTGGGGATCGTCTGCCCGGCCACGAAGTTCAGGTTCGAGGCCACCGGCACGGGCGACCCGTCCGGGTAGACCTTGAGAACGCCGCTCGCTGTCGGCTTCGTGACGGTGACGTTCAGGATCGCGGCCTTCGCGTCCACCGGCACCCTCCCCGACAGGTCCAACCGCCGCTCACCGTTCGCGGCCAGCGCCGCGCCGGTACGGGTGTCCAGCACGCGGGTCGGGGTGAACGGCTTCAGGCCCGAGCCCTGCCGGCCGTAGAAGCCCTGCAGGTCGGCCACCAGGTGCACCGTCCCGCTGCCGGTGTTGCGCAGGCGGATGCGGCCGTTGGCCATCGGCACCGTGACGAGGTTCGGGACGGTCTCCCCGGCGACGAAGTTGACGTTCGACGACTGTGGCGCGCCCACGCCGTCGCCGTCCGGGTAGACGGTGATGAACCCGGCCGCGGTCGGCCTGGTGACCGTCACGTTGAGCACCACCGCGGTGATGTCCGCGGCCGGCGTGCCACTGATGCTGGGAATCGGAAGCACGATCTCGGAGTTCGCGGCGACCGGCGTGGTGGTGGCGGTGCCGACGGCCGCACGGGTGTCGAGCAGCCGCGTCGGCGCCACCGGCTGGTAGAGCGCACCGACCGTGGTGCAGTGGTAGTAGGTGTATTCCGCCCCGTTCCGGAAGTCGGTGAAGCTGGTGTGCGTGGTGACGCAGGCCTCCCCACCCCGACGGAACGAGTGGTCCAGCGTCCGCGCGGCGGTGACCCGCCAGAACGGCTCGTCCCAGAACCGGTAGGCGATGGAGCCGCCCTCGCCGTCGGTCGGCCAGGCGTACTGGGGCGCGGCGATCGCGGTCACGGCGAGCGGGTCACTGCCCCGCTTGCGCTGGATGCCCACCTGACCGCCGTTGACGCCACCCTGGGCCTCCACCGCGCCCCGGTCGTGGTAACCCGGACCGGTGCCCGTGTTGGCGACGGCGGGGTTGTCGCTGTGCGGGTTGAGCAGCATGTCGGTGCGGGTGAGCCCCTTGGCGGCGGCGTTCGCCGAGTCGACCGCCGGTGAGGCCGGGTCGATCGGGAAGTACATCCGGGCCGCTCCCTGCCAGTTGCCGATGCGCGGGTCGGCGGCGATGTCGTGACCGCCCTGCCCGGTGGCGGCGCGGAACGACGGCAGGTCGGGGTAGGTGGTGCCGGCCCAGGAGTAGAGGGCGCCGCCACTGATCGGGTCGATCAGGTTGTAGTCGGCGACGGACCCCTCGGTGGACTGCGGGGAGACCGCGATCGCGGTGGCGTTCTGCGTGTTGGTGCAGGCCGCGCGGAGCCGGTTGGTGCGCACGACGTTGTTCTGGATCTCCACCCCGGGGGATGCTCCGGCCACGTCGATTCCGCGGGTGCAGTAGGTGAGCACCGTGTTGTTGGTGACCACCGTGCCGGGGACGTCGGTGGCGATCAGACCCCCGTAGTAGAGCTGGTTGTGGACGACGACACTGCCGGTGACGCCCGGGTCGATCCGCACCGCCGGCTGCGGAGTCGTGGCGACGTTGCTGAAGAAGCCCCGACTGATGGTGACGTCGCTGGACCCTCCGGTGATGTGCACGACCTCGGGGCCGCGCGATACGGAAGCCGTAACGCCGTCGACGGTGACCCGGGTCGAGCCGTCGACCACGAGGGGCGTCTGCTCCGGCTGGGTCGCCAGCCGGAAGCCCTCGATCACGACGTCGTGCACTCCGGTCACGGTGAAGACCGTGCCGATGGTGGCATTACCGTCGACGCTGCCCACGTCGACCCGGCCCTCCGGCCCGTTGACGGCGCGGAAGGTGATGGGCGCGTCCGCCGTGCCCGAGCGGTTGAAGGTCACCGCCTCCGGGTAGGCGCCGGGCTGCACCAGCACGGTCTGGCCCGGCTGGGCCACGGCCGCCGCCGCCGAGATCGTGCAGTACGGCGCGGTCATGCTGCCGTTGCCGCCCGGCGCGCAGTCCTTGTTGCTCACGTACAACTCGCTCGCCACCGCCTGGGTGACCGGCGCCGGCGCGGCGACCGCCGCGGGCGCCGCCGGGGCCACCAGGCCCGCACCGCCGACCAGTGGTACGACCGTGAGCCGTACCCACGCACGTCTGTCCATCAACTGCCCCCGTGACAAGTCGATCATGTGGTGGGCGGAGCGTACCGCGACGTCGGCCGATGTGAGCAGCGCCGATCGGTCGATGCTCCCGACTGTTCGTCCCGTCGTCAGTCCTGTCGTTCGGTGCGTTCGATCTCGGTGAACGCCGCCCCCAGGTAGCCCTCGACCGGCCGGCCGGTCACCGCGAGCAGGTCGGCGACCAGCAGCGGGGCGTGCCGGGCGATCGCCGCCGGATCGGGCGGGGAGTCGTCCTCGCCCGGGTCGTACACGCCGAGCGCGGAGGCCAGCAGGACCAGCACCACGTGCGGGTCGACCTCCGGCCGCCACGGGGCCGCCGCCCGGACGCAGTGCTCCAGCACCTGCCGGACGTCGTCGCCGTCCAGCCCGTCCGGGTGGGTCTCCTCGAGCAGCAGCCGCACCACCGCGCCGAGGACCAGGCCGGACCGCTCGGCCCCGCCGAGCCGCGCGGTCGCCGCCTCGTACGCCCCACCGTCGCGGGCCTTGGCGGCCTCGACGGCGTCGGTGGCGGCGGCGGCGATCTCGCGGGCCGATGCGGGCAGGTGTCGCCAGGTCACGCTCACCGGGCCAGCATGGCAGAGCCGACCGACAGCGCCGGTGGGCGTGCGCTTGATCACGTGGCAGGCGTGAGCGGCGGCAAAATGCGTCGCGACCTGTCAGACCCGGTGGGAAGAATCGCGGCATGCTGCGCCGATCCCTCCCCCGCCGTCCGGAAGCCCGACGCATCCTGCTCGGCACCCTGCTGTCGGCGATCGGTCGCGGCCTCACTCTGCCGTTCCTGTTCATCTACCTGACCGACGTGCGCGGGCTCTCCGACCCGCGCGCCGGCCTGGTCATCGGCTGGTACGGCGCGGTCACCCTGGCGCTCTCCCCGCTGGGCGGGACGCTGATCGACCGGTTCGGCGCCCGCCGGGTGGTGCTGCCGTCCCTGCTGATCGAGGCGATCGGCACCGGGTCGCTCGCGCTGGTCGACTCGACCGCCTCCGCGTTCGGGGTGGCCACGGTGATCGCGATCGGCAGTTCCGCGATCTGGTCGGGGCAGAACACCATCCTCGCCTCGCTCACCGCCGACGACGAGCGGCAGCGGGTGTACGGGCTGAACTTCGCCCTGCTCAACCTCGGCATCGGCGTGGGCGGCCTGACCTCCGGCGCCATCGTCGACGTCGCCCGACCGGTGACCTTCCAGGCGATCTACCTGCTCGACGCGCTCAGCTACCTGACACCGGCGGTCATCCTGCTGACCCTGCCGCACGTCGGGCACCGGCTCGCCGCCGGCGCGGCGGGCGCGAAGACGGGCGGCGGAGGTTACCTCACGGTGCTGCGGGACCGCCCGTTCCGCCGCCTGGTGATCTTCGGGCTGGTGCTCACCACCTGCGGGTACGCCCAGATCGAGGTCGGTTTCACCGCGTACGCGGTCCGGGTGGTCGAGGTGACCCCGCGCGTCGTCGCCTGGGCGCTGGCCGGCAACACTCTGATGATCGTGCTCTCCCAGCTGCTGGTGATCAGGCGGATGGAGGGGCGCAGCCGCACCGGAGGGCTCGCGGTGGTCGGTGCGGTCTTCGCGACCGCCTGGCTCACCCTCGGCGCGGCCGGGGTGATCGGCACCGGCAACGCCCTGGTGGCGGCGCTCGGCGTGGTGGCCTGCGCGGCGATCTTCGGGTTCGGCGAGACCATGCTGTCGCCGGTGATGCCGGCGCTGACCAACGCGCTCGCCACCGACGAACTGCGCGGCCGGTACAACGCGATGAGCTCGATGATCTTCGGGATCAGCGGGGTGATCGGCCCGGTCACCGCCGGCCCGCTGATCGGCGCCGCCGACGGCAAGGTCTGGGTCGCCGTCGTGGTGGGTGGCTGCCTGGCCGCCTCGCTGATCGCCCTCTCCCTGCGCCCCCTGCTCACCGCCATTCAGGACGGCCGGCCCGCCGCCACCGCCCACCGCACCCCCGAACCCACCCCCGCCTGACTCCCTGCACCGCCTCCCCCAGTCCGCGCTTCACCCGCCCGACGCTTCACCACGCCGCGCCCACCCCGCCGCAAGATCCGCGCACCGTCACGGAAAGCACGTGCGCGGCGGGGCGCGGCCGGCGGGGCGGGGCGGGGCGCGGCGCGGCGGGGGACGGCACGGCCGGGGGTGGCGCGGAGACGGAGACGGAGACGGAGACGGAGACGGAGACGGAGACGGAGACGGAGACGGGGACGGGCCCCGGAGCGGCTGCTCCGGGGCCCGTTCGTGGGCGGGGTCCTGCCGTCAGGCGGCGGGGACCTCGGCGGTGGTGCGGATGCGGTCCAGGGCCGGCGCGGAGACCGGCGAGGACGCGGTCAGGTACGCCACGAAGGCGTCCAGGTCGATCATGCCGGTGACCTGGTTGGTGCCGCTCTTGAGCGCGGTGAACCCGTCACCGCCACCGGCCAGGAAGTTGTTCACCGTGACCCGGTAGGTGCCGGCGTCGGTGACCGTCACGCCGCCGAGGGTGAGGCTGCCCCGGACCACCCGGGTACCGGCACACGGGTCGGCGGTGGTGCCGGTGGTGCCGTTCACGTCGACCGTGTAGCGGACCGTCGAGGACGGGTAGAGCGTCCGGCCGACGACGAACTGCTGCTCCAGCACGCAGTAGAGCTGCGCGCCGGTGAGGTCGAGCGTGACCAGGTTGTTGGCGAACGGCTGGACCGTGAACGCCTCCTCGTAGGTGACCTGGCCGGCGTCGAGGTCGGCGCGGACACCACCGGGGTTCATGAAGGCGCCGAGCGCGCCCTGCTCGTTGTCGGTCGCCGCGAACTGCGCGTCGGCGATCACGTTGCCGAGCGGGGACTCGCCCTTGGCCGTACCGAACAGGGTCTCCTGCACGCGGTTGAGCGGCTCAGCGGTCTCGCCGACGACCTTGGTGGCGACCGGGCCGAGCGCCGTCTTGTAGCGGGTGATCAGCTCGGTCTGCGCCGCGTCCTTGGTGACGTCCCGGGTGACCACGACGTTGTTGGCCTTGGCTGTCAGCACGTCGCCGGTCTTCCGGTCGATCTGCAGGTCGATGTCAGTGACCAGGCGACCGAACGAGCTGGCGCTGGTGACCAGCTTGCCGTTGATCTCGCAGTTGTACGCCTGGTGGGTGTGCCCGCTGACCACCACGTCGATCGACGGGTCCATCCGGTTGGCGATGTCGACGATCGGGCCGGTGAAGCCCTTGCAGTCGTTGATGCCGCCGGTGGCCTCCTGCTGACCGCCCTCGTGCAGCAGCACCACGATGCTCTGCACGCCCTGCGAGCGCAGGATGCGGGCGTACTTGTTGGCGGTCTCCGCCTCGTCGCTGAAGGTGAGGCCGGCGACGCCCTCCTGGGAGACGATCTGCGGGGTGCCCTCCAGGGTCATCCCGATGAAGCCGACCTTGACGCCGTCGACCTTCTTGACCGCGTACGGCGGCAGCAGCGGCTGGCCGGTGGCGGTCTTGAACGCGTTGGCGGAGAGGTACTGGAAGCCGGCGCCCGTGTACGGGGTGCCGTCGGCGCAGCCGTCGACCGGGTGGCAGCCGCCGTTCTGGATGCGCAGCAGCTCGTTGGCGCCCTCGTCGAACTCGTGGTTGCCGACGCTGGCGAAGTCCAGCCCGGCCATGGTGAGCGCCTCGATGGTCGGCTCGTCGTGGAACGCGGCGGAGAGCAGCGGGGAGGCGCCGATCAGGTCACCGGCGGCGACCGTGATGGTGCGCTCCTGCTCCTCCTCGGTGGCGCCGCGCAGGGCGGCGAGCTGGGTGGCGAGGTATTCGGCGCCACCCGCGGGCTGGCCGGCGATGGTGCCGCTGGAGCCGGTCGGCGGTTCGAGGTTGCCGTGGAAGTCGTTGAGGGCGAGCAGCTTGACGTCGACCGGCTTGGGGCCGGCCTCGGCCTGGCTCGGGTTGACGGCGACCGTGCTCAGCGCGGCCGCGGCGAGTGCGGTCAGGCCGATGGCGGCCCGACGCATCCCGGGGACGGACATGGAACTCCTCGTGAGGTTCGGCGTTGGACGCGGCACGGGCGATGGTTCGCCCGGCCACCCTGATCCGTGCCGTGACAGGGGGCGATCGCGGATGGCGGCGGTCGGGGATCGCCGCTCCGTCAGGGGACAGCCTCTCATCTCCGCCACCGCCGGTCGACTGGGGAAGTCGAACAGACCTGCGGATACGTGAGGTGACCCGGCCTGGACGTTCGGACCATTCCGACATGACGGGTAGGTGAAGGCAGTCCGGCGGTCGGCGTCGGATTCCCGTCGGTGGCACCGACCAGGATGGAGACGACGACGAGGAGAGGATCCACGGATGACTGACGCGACCCTGGCGGTGGGCACGGTGCGCTCCGCCGACGGCACGACCATCGCGTACGAGCGCAGCGGCGACGGGCCGGCGATCGTGCTGGTGGGCGGCGCGTTCAACGACCGGACCACCACCCGCGCGGTGGCCGCCGCGCTGGCCGAGGACTTCACCGTGTTCGGGTACGACCGGCGCGGCCGGGGCGACAGTGGCGACACCGCCCCGTACGCGGTGCGGCGGGAGATCGAGGACCTGGCGGCGCTGATCGGCGCGGCCGGTGGCACGGCGTACCTCTACGGGATCTCGTCCGGCGCGATCCTCGCCGCTCTGGCGACCGCCGCCGGGCTTCCGGTCGCGGGGCTGGCCCTCTTCGAGCCGCCGTTCCGGGTCGGGCCGCAGGACGGGTCGGGCGTGGCGCTCGCGCCCCGGCTGGCCGAGCTGGTGTCGGCGGGCCGGCGGGGCGACGCGGTCGAGTGCTTCCTGCGCGACGCGGTGGGCCTCCCCGACGACCAGGTACGCGGCATGCGTGACCAGCCGATGTGGCCGTGGCTGGAGATGATGGCCCCGTCCCTGGTCCACGACGCCACCGTGAGCGGGGACGGCAGTCTTCCCGCCGACTTCCCGCCGACCGGCTCGCCACCATCACCGCGCCGACGGTGGTGCTGGACAGCACGGGCAGCCCGCAGTGGCTGCGCGACGCGACGGGCGCGACCGGCGAGGCGGTGCCGGGTGCCCGGCGGGTGAGCCTGGAGGGCGGTTTCCACGAGGTGCCCGCCGACCGGCTCGCCGCCGAGCTGCGGCGCCTCCTGCTCGGCTGACCGGGCCGGAGCGCCGGTCAGCCGAGAGGCGATCGCCGGAGGCGTGGTCGACCGCCCCGGGCAGGGGTGGCGGCTCCCGGTGCGGAGGAGCCGGCGCCCGCTGTCCGGGGCGGTCGGATGGCGTGCCGGACCCCGCCCCTTTTCGGGATGCCGACCGCCGGGCCTGCGTGCGGGTCGGTGGCCCGCCGGTGGTTGGTCAGCAGTCGGGCCGACCTCGGGGGTCGGCCACGGAGTGAGCCGAGACTATCGATGCGGTGCGGCAATTGTGGACCGTGAAACCTCTGCGTCGGCAAACAAATCCGCGAGTCCGGTGGGTCGAAACTGGACGGTGACCGAAGCCGGCGCGATCGTCGGCCCCGGAGCAGCCCTTCCGCCGACGCCCAACCGCCGACCGGCCGGCGACGCGGCCCGATCGGCGCCCTGTCCGCCGGCTGCCCGACGGCGGTCAGGTCATCGTGCCGGCGCGGCCGCCACCAGGTCGGTCAGGTCGGCCTGGGTCCAGTGCCCGGTCACGCCGGGGCGGTCGGCCAGGTAGGCGGCGGTCCGCACGACCGACCAGCCGTGCGCCGCCCGCAGCCCGGCCGCGATCATCCCCAGGTAGACCGGCGCCGGCGCGATCCACCTCACCTCGCCCGCCCGCCAAGGCGCGGTGAAGGTCAGCATCGGCACCCCGTCGCGCGCGCCGACCCGCAGCAGCGTCTCGTACCGGCCGGGGCCGAGGGTGGCCCGACCGGTCTCGACGGCCACGGCGATCAGGTCGAGGTCGGCGCCGGGCGGGCGGTACATCTCCTGGGCGGCGATGTCGGCGAACTGCCCGGCGGTGAGCAGGTAGCCGCGCGCCGCCGCCGTGCCCGGCAGCTCGGGGTCGTAGAACGCCATCCCGCCCGTCCAGGCCCGGAACTCCCCGGCGAAGTAGACGCCGCCGGGGACCAGCACCGCTTCCGTCCGGCGCGGTGGCCGGCAGTCCCGACACCCGGGGTACGACCGCAGCCCGCCGGGTGGCCGGCCACCGGAGAGGTACCAGCCGAGCCGTGCCGGATCCATGTTCGACCCGTACGCGACGTACCAGACGAGCCGCACCCGGCGGAGGTCAGTAGCCGCAGGTCTGACCGGCGGCGTGGCTGACCTGCACGGTGTGGGTGACGCAGCCGCCGTCGTCCACCGCGTGCAGCAGGAAGGCGGTCGGCTCGTCGACCCAGCCGATCTCGTCGTCGGCGCGCATGGTCAGCGACGCCTGCCGCCAGGTGCTCGGCGCGACGGTCAGCACGGTGCCGGCGTACCCGGTGGTCACCGGGCGGTGCAGATGGCCGGCGGCGACGCGTACCACGTGGGGGTGTCGGCGGACGACCTCGGCGAGCGCGTCACCGTCGGCGAGCCGGACGGCGTCGGCGGCCGGGACGCCGACGGCGACCGGCGGGTGGTGCAGGCAGACCAGGGCGGGCACGTCCGGGCGGCCGGCCAGCACCCCGTCGAGCCAGCCGAGCTGGTCCTCGCCGAGCCGGCCGCCGCCCTCCCCGGGGGTCAGCGAGTCCAGCACCACAACGGTCACGTCCGGGTGGTCGACGTGGTAGTACGCGGAGAAGCCACCGCCCAGGTACGGGGTGCCACCGAAGGCGTCCAGCAGCGACTCGCGGTCGTCGTGGTTGCCGGCGACCAGGTGCACCGGCAGCGGATACCGCCCGATCACCTCGCGCAGCGTCGCGTACTCGTCGGGGCGACCCTGGTCCACCAGGTCGCCGGTGATCACCACGCAGTCCGGGCGGGGGCGCAGCGCCAGCACCCGGCCGAGCGCGCGGTGCAGGCCGGCGGCGGGCACGGCACCGAGCACGCCGTTGGTCAGGTGCGGGTCACTCAGCTGGGCGATGAGCATGGCTCCTCCACTGGGACCGGGACCTTCACGCTAACCCGGCGAGCCGTCGCGGGCGGGCCCGTCGCGCAGCCCACAGGCCGTGTCCACAGCCTGTGGATGGCACATGTGTACGAACGCCAGATGATCTTTCGCGTGGCGGACCGCCGTCGGCTGAGTACGCTTGATCGCAGCCCCGGCGCCGGCTGGGCCCACCCCCACCTGGAAGAACGTGGATCACGAGCGAGTCGTCCGCGACGTCACGGTCCGCCTGCCGATGGCGTCGACCGCCGTCGAGGCGTGCCAGTGGACCGTGACCGCGCTCGCCCGGTACGCCCCCGCGACGATCTCCGTCCTGCTCCAGGTCCACGACCGGCTGCGCTGCGTCGCCGCCACCGGATCATGGCAGATCTTCTCCACCGTGCCGCCGAAGTCCGGCATCGTCGGCCGGGTCTACGCCTCCGCCGAGGGGGCCACGGTGCCCGACGTCACCGCCGACCCGGACTACCTCCCGCTGCGCCCGGACGTGACCGCCGAGATCTGCGTACCGGTGCTCGACCCGGCGGGCCGCCCGATCGGGGTGCTCGACCTCCAGTGGAGCGGGCCGGCCGAGCTGGGACGGTGGCGGCAGACCGCGGAACGGCTGGCCGGCCGGCTGGGCGCGCGGATCGTGGCCCTCGGCGGGCCGCCGGCCGAGAGCCGCAGCGAGAAGCTGCTGCGCCACGCCACGGCGCTCACCGCCGCCCCGACCGGCCGGGACCTGATGGCCGCGGCCCTCACCGCGGCCCGGGACGTCTCCACCCTCTCCTGCGCCGTGCTGGTGCTCGTCGGCCGGAGCGGCCCCCGCCTCGGCGACCCCACCGGCGCACCCGGCGAGTTGGAGTCGCGCATCCGGGCCGAGCTGACCGAGGCCGGGGCCGGGCCGCTCAGCCGGATGGTGGCCCGGGCCCACCGGCACGGCACCGCGTACACGCTGGGCGAGGCGGGTCATCCGCCCACGGACGAGTACGCGCCGCTGGCCCGGGCCGGGGTACGCACCCTGGTGTCGGTGCCGTTCGGCCAGCCCGACGCGGGCGGGGTGCTGCTGGTCGCCGACGAGCGGCTGCTGCGGCCCGACCCGACCACGGTCAACCTGATCGAGCTGCTGGCCGGGCAGGCCTGGGGTGCGCTGGACCGGCTCCGTACGCTGGCCCGGCTCCGCGAGCAGGCCAGCTCCGACCCGCTCACCGGGCTCCGGCACACCGGGCCGTTCGGCCAGCGGATCAGGGCGGCCACACCGGGGCGTACCGCCCTGCTCGCCATCGACGTGGACGGGTTCAAGACGGTCAACGACACGTACGGCCACCAGGCCGGCGACCGGCTGCTGGTCGGACTGGCCCGGGCGCTGGAGGGCGCGCTGCGCCAGGGCGACGAGCTGTACCGGGTCGGTGGCGACGAGTTCGTCGCGGTGATCGAGGTGAGCCGCCCCGACGAGGCGGTCCGGATCGCCGAGCGGCTGACCGAGGCGGCCCGACGTACCGGGCGCACCATCAGCGTCGGGGTGGCCCTCCCCCAGGCCGGCGAGTCCCCGGAACTCACCCTCCGCCGCGCCGACCAGGCCCTTTACGCGGTCAAACGCCACGGCCGCGACGGCGTCCGCCTGGCCGCCGCCTGACCCGCCCCTCATCGGCGCCGCGCCGCACCCCAGCGGCTCCCGCCGCACTTTCAGAGAAAGAGGCCCTGTCCGCGCCTGGATAGGGCCTCTTTCTCTGAAACTGTCCGCCCTTGGGCGGGGGCTCCGGTGGGTGGGGGTGGGGTCAGGGGCGGGTGAGGTCCTTGGCGAGGAGTTCGGCGATCTGGGCGGTGTTCAGGGCGGCACCCTTGCGGAGGTTGTCGCCGGTGACGAAGAGGTCCAGGGCGCGCGGGTCGTCCAGGGCGCGGCGGATCCGGCCGACCCAGGACGGGTCGGTGCCGACCGCGTCGATCGGCATCGGAAACTCGCCGGCGGCGGGGTCGTCGACCAGGATCACGCCGGGGGCGTTGCGCAGCGCCTCCCGGGCGCCCTCGGCGTCCACCTCGGTGGCGAAGACCGCGTGTACGGCCACCGAGTGGCCGGTCACCACCGGCACCCGTACGCAGGTCGCGGAGACCTTCAGGTCGGGCAGACCGAGGATCTTGCGCGACTCGTTGCGGATCTTCATCTCCTCGGACGACCACCCGAAGTCGACGAGCGACCCGGCCCACGGCACCACGTTGAGCGCCAGCGGCGCGGGGAACGGGCCGAGCTCGTCGCCGACCGCCTGGCGCACGTCGCCCGGGCGGGAGCCGAGCACCCGGTCCCCGGCGATCTTGCCGAGCTGGAGGTGCAGCGCGTCCACGCCGGCCTGACCCGCCCCCGACACCGCCTGGTACGAGGAGAGCACCAGCTCGCGCAGGCCGTATTCGCGGTGCAGCGGGGCGATCGCCACGATCATCGCGAGGGTGGTGCAGTTGGCGTTGGCGATGATCCCCTTGGGCCGGTTGCGTACCTGCTCGGGGTTGATCTCGGGGACCACCAGCGGCACGTCGCGGTCCATCCGGAACGCGCCGGAGTTGTCGACCACGACGGCCCCGCGGGCCACCGCGACCGGCGCCCACTCGACGGAGACCTCGTCCGGCACGTCGAACATGGCGACGTCGACGCCGTCGAACGCCTCCGGGGTGAGCGCGCCGACGGTCAACTCCTCGCCCCGGCAGCGCACCTTGCGCCCGACGGAGCGTTCCGAGGCGAGCAGCCGGATCTCGCCCCAGACGTTGCGCCGGGAGGAGAGCAGCTCGCACATCACGGTCCCGACGGCACCGGTCGCCCCGACGACGGCGAGCGTGGGCTGCGCCGACACGGGCGCTACCGTCCCGTCCCCGCGTAGACCACGGCCTCGGAGTCGCCGCCCAGCTCGAACTGGTCGTGGATGGCCCGGACCGCCTTGTCGAGGTCGGTGTCCCGGCAGACCACGGAGACCCGGATCTCCGAGGTCGAGATCATCTCGATGTTGACGCCGGCCGCGCCGAGCGCGGCGAAGAAGCCGGCCGCGACACCGGGGTGCGACCGCATGCCGGCGCCGATCAGCGACACCTTGCCGACGTGGTCGTCGTAGAGCAGGCCACGGAACTTGACGGCTTCCTGGATCTTGCTGAGCGCGGCCATCGCGGTGGGGCCGTCAGTCTTGGGCAGCGTGAACGAGATGTCCGTGCGACCGGTGCCCTCGGTGGAGACGTTCTGCACGATCATGTCGATGTTGATCTCGGCGCCGGCCACGGTGTCGAAGATCCTGGCGGCCGCACCCGGCTCGTCGGGCACGCCGACAATCGTGATCTTGGCTTCACTGCGGTCGTGGGCGACCCCGGTGATCAGTGCCTGTTCCACGGGAAGGTCCTCCATCGATCCGGTGACCATGGTGCCGGTGTTGGTCGAGTATGACGAACGGACGTGGATCGGCAACCCCGCGCGCCGCGCGTACTCCACGCTGCGCAGGTGCAGCACCTTGGCGCCGCAGGCGGCCAGCTCCAGCATCTCCTCGTAGGTGATCTGCTTGATGTGCCGGGCGTTCGGCACGATCCGCGGGTCGGCGCTGAAGATGCCGTCCACGTCGGTGTAGATCTCGCAGACGTCGGCGCGCAGTGCGGCGGCGAGCGCCACGGCGGTGGTGTCCGAGCCGCCCCGGCCCAGCGTGGTGACGTCCTTGGTGTCCTGCGAGACGCCCTGGAAGCCGGCGACGATCACCACCGCGCCCTCGTCGAGCGCGCCCTTGAGCCGGCCCGGGGTGACGTCGATGATCCGCGCCCGGCCGTGCACCGAGGTGGTGATGACACCGGCCTGCGAGCCGGTGAACGAGCGGGCCTCGTACCCCAGGTTGTGGATGGCCATCGCGAGCAGCGCCATGGAGATCCGCTCGCCGGCGGTGAGCAGCATGTCCAGCTCACGGCCCGGCGGCAGCGGGCTGACCTGGTTGGCCAGGTCGAGCAGCTCGTCCGTGGTGTCGCCCATCGCGGACACCACCACCACCACGTCGTCGCCGGCCTTCCGGGCGGCGACGATCCGCTCCGCCACCCGCTTGATGCGCTCGGCGTTGGCGACGGAGGACCCGCCGTACTTCTGCACCACGAGTGCCACGACGGTGCACTCCCTCCCAGCGACGACCCTGAGCGTGCCGACGCCGCCGGTCAGAGGTCCGGCGGCGCGTGTCAGACCTGTCCAGGGTATCGGGCGGTACGCGAGGACGGGTCGGGTGATCCCACCATCCGGCGGAAGCGCCCGGTCGACGCCCTGCCCAGGGCGGTCGCGCCGACGCCCGCCGACACGCCGGCCGTCGTCGGCGGCACGGGCCCGTGGGCGGCGGGCGGGCGGCGCAGAATGACCCGGTGCCTGCTCATCTGCGCCCGACGTTCCGGTCGGCCGGCGTCCTGGTCCTGCTCCTGCCGGCGCTCCTCACCGCCTGCACCGCCGACCGGCCGGCCCCGCCACCCACCGCCGGATCCGCCGACCCGGCACCGGCCGAGGTGGACGCGGGCCGGGACGAGCTGGCCGCGCTGGCGGCGGCGGCGCGGGACCGCCACCTGACCGCCCGCTACACGCTCACCGGCACCGACGGGCCGACCCGGGACGTCACGGTGACCAGCGCGGCGGACGGCACCTGGCGGGTCGACGTCCCGGGGGGCGCGCTCGGCGGCACGGCGGACGTCTCGCTGGCCGGCACCGCTGACGGGCTCTTCCAGTGCGGCCTGCCGTCGGCCGGCCGCCCCGAGGCGGCCAGCTGCGTCCGCCTCGGCGACCGGGACGACGCGGTGCCGCGCCGGCTGGACCCCCGGGTGCAGCACCCGTTCACCGACTGGCTGGAGGTGCTCACCGACCGACGCACGCCGCTCGCGGTCTCCCCCGCCACCGCGCCGGCCGGCGTAGCCGGCACCTGCTACGCGGTGGAGACCACCTCCGCCTCGCTCAACCCGCCGCTGGATGTCGGGATCTACTGCTACGAGCCGGACGGGACGCCCACCTACGTCCGCGCCGCCCTCGGCACGCTCACCCTGGCCGGGCCGCCCGGGCCGGGGCCGGCCACCGCGCCGCTGGCCGGGCCGGTGGTGAACGCCGAGCCGCTGGGCGTGGCGGCACCCGAGCCGAGCGACAGCACGGGCGCGGGAACGTCCTGACCGGCGTGGCGTTACGGGTGCGATTGACCACATTTGCCCCCACCCGCCCCACCGGGCGAATCACCCATACGGGACGCTCTTCGCATGGTCGACCTCACCCCACTGCTCGCCTTCCGCTGGAGTCCCCGGGCCTTCGACCCGGCCGCCGAGCTGACCGGGGAGGAGGCGTCCTCGCTGCTGGAGGCCGCCCGCTGGGCCCCCTCGACAGGCAACGCCCAGCCCTGGCGGTTCGCCCTCGGCCACCGCGACGACGAGACCTGGAAGCGGACCCTGGTCAGCCTCCCGGAACCCGACCAGCGCTGGGCCCGGCACGCCGCCGCCCTGGTGGTGGGCGCGCACGCCGGCACCGACCCGGAGCGGGCCGCGTACGACCTGGGGCAGGCGATGGCCCACCTCACCGTGCAGGCCACCGCGCTCGGCCTGTACGTGCACCAACTCACCCGCTTCGACCGCGCCGCGCTCTGCGCCGACCTCGACCTGCCGCCCGCTGTACGCCCGCTGGTGGTGGTGGCGGTGGGCCGACTCGGCGACCCGCTCGACCTGCCCGAGGAGCTGCGCCGGCGAGAGACCGCATTGCGCCGCCGACACCCGGTGCACGCCCTGCTGCTGCGCTGAGCCATCCGGCGCCACCCGCTGGCCGGCCGGAGGAAGAACCGTCGTCGGGCGGTCACTCTCCCCGGCTGGCCCGCAGCAGCACCGCCGCCACGTCGGTTCCCCGGTAGCGCACGTGCCGCCCCTGCCGGACCCGGGAGACCAGCCCGGCGGCGTGCAGCGCGGCCAGGTGCTGGGAGACGTTTCCCGCCGACATCCCGGTCCGCCGGGCCAGGTCGCTGGTGGTGGCCGCGCTGTCGAGCAGCTGGAGCAACGCCGCCCGGCCCGACCCGATCACCCGGGCCAGCGGGTCGCCGGGCGGCGCCGGGGCCGCCTCCCAGAGGGTGGCCACCGCCCGCACCGGGTACGTCCCGCCGGGCGGCGAGTCCTCCAGCAGGTTCCACAGCACCCGCTGGGGCGTGAAGACCCCCGGGTTCAACGCGATACCGCGACCGCCCAGGTGGAAGTCGAGCCGCCACGGGTCGTCGCTGACCACCCGGTCACCGGCCCAGCGCACGGTGGGGTGCAGCCCGGCGAGGGCCAGCCCGGCACCGCCCTCGGCGAGTTGGCTGCCCCGGTGCGCGATGTCCGCCTCCAGCAGCGCCCGCATCCTCGGCCAGTCCGGGGCGATGGCCACGTCGTGCCAGACCCGCAGCGCGGTGACCAGTGCCGGCAACATGGCCTTCGGGTCGGTACGCAGTGCCTGGCCGAACGGACCGAGCGGCCGTTTCGGGGTGGTGGCCAGCAAGTCCCGCACCACCACCGCCGGCGGCGTCGCCCTGACCTGCTCGAGGCTCTCCTCGAACCCGACGTCCGGGCCGGACGGGGGTGGCGTGAGGAAGTCGGGCAGCCAGGCGCGCGGGCGGGTCAGCTCCCGCAGGGGGCCCACCGCGACGGCCACCTCCGGGCGTGCGACGAACGTCCGGGCCCGGTCGATCCAGGGCAGGTGCAGGGCGTTGCGGATCGGGTCCCGCAACACCCACAGGCTGGAGACCGTCTCCCACACCGGAGAAACGCCGAACCGCACCCCGGCGACGTCCGCCGTCTCGAACCGCAGCTGCGACATCCTCCACCCCCGTCGAGAATTCGGCCCAGCCTAAAAGGCTCGACCCGTCGGTGGGGGGCACGGTTTGCTCGACGGCCATGGGGACCAGCGACACCATCCGTACCGCCGTCCGACACGTCGTGCCACCCGCCGGCCTGACCCGCGCCCTCGCCGTGCAGGCGATGGTCTACGCCGTCGGCAACGGCCTCTTCCAGGCCGGCAGCGCGGTCTTCTTCACCCGCGCGCTCGGGCTCAGCGCCACCCAGGTCGGGCTCGGCCTGTCCATCGCGGCCGGAGTGTCGCTGCTCGGCACCGTGCCGCTCGGCGGGCTCACCGACCGGTACGGCCCACAGCGGGTCTGGCTGGCCGGCCTGGTGCTCGACGCGGCGCTCTTCGCGGCGTACCCGTTCGTGGGCGGTTTCGCCGGATTCCTCGCGGTGGTGGTGGCGCTGGCCGCGGTGGACGCCGCCACCGGGGTGGCCCGGCAGGTCTACTCGATCAACGCGCTGCCCCCGGCCGAGCGGGTCACCGCGATGGCGTACCAGCGCTCGTCGCTGAACGTCGGATTCGGGCTCGGGGCGGTGATCAGCGGCGTGGTGCTCGCGGTGGACACGATGGCGGCGTACCGGGGGATGGTCTGGTTCATCGCGGCGGTGTTCCTGGTCACGGCGGTCTTCGTCCGCCGGCTTCCCCGGCTGCCCGAGGTGGCCCGGCCGGCGGAGCCGATGAGCCGGCTGGCCGTGCTCCGGGACCGCCCCTTCATGGCGGTGTCCCTGCTCTCCGGCCTGCTCACCGCGCACCAGACGCTCTACCTGACGGTGATGCCGTTGTGGATCCTGAGCCACACCGACGCCCCGAAGACGGTGATCGCCGGGCTGGTGCTGCTGAACACGATCCTGATCGTGCTGCTCCAGGTGCGGGCCAGCCGGGGCGCCGACACCACCTCCGGCGCGGCCCGGGCGTCCCGCCGGGGTGCCCTGCTGATCGCCGGTTTCTGCCTGGTCCTGCCGCTCTCCGGGGTGACCCGCGGCGGGCTCACGGTGGTGGTGCTGGTGGCCGCCGCGACGCTGCTCATCGTGGCCGAGTTGATCGAGTCGGCGGGCACCTGGGGGCTGACCGCCACCCTGCCGCCGGCCGCCCAGCGCGGCGCGTACGTCGGGGCGTTCCGGCTCGGCACGCAGTTGCAGTACCTGATCGCGCCGGCCGGCCTGACCGCGCTCGGCGTCGCCACCGGCGGTTGGGGCTGGTACCCGACGGCGGCGCTCTTCGTGATCATCGGGTTGGCCGTGGTACCTGTGGTCGCCTGGGCTGAGCGGACGCCGCGCCTCGGCGAGACCGCTTCGGAGCCGGCGGAGAGGGCCGTGACTCCGATCCCATAGTCCGGACCTGCCTTCCCACCCCCCGTCTCACCACGTAGGGTGACCCTGTCATGTGGCAGGCGTACCTCCTCCTTGGTCGCCGCGACGAGGCCTGACCGGCCGGCACCTCGTCGCGGAGTCGAACCGCGCCGTCCAGCACATCCGAACTTCCCCTCGGCACCGCCCGGGCATCGTCGCCCGGCACCCGCCGACACCTTCCGATTGCTGACGCCCGACATGACCCACGGGAGCACTCCGCCATGGCTCAACCCGCCACTGACGCCGAGACCGATCCGATCGCCCGGCAGCGCCCCAGCCGGATGCCGTTCCACCGCTACCAGCCGTACCAGCAGCAGTTCCGGATCGACCTGCCGGACCGCGCCTGGCCGACCCGGCACGTCGACGTCGCGCCCCGCTGGTGCGCGGTCGACCTGCGCGACGGCAACCAGGCCCTGATCGACCCGATGTCCCCGGAGCGCAAGCGCCGGATGTTCCAGCTGCTGGTGCAGATGGGCTACAAGGAGATCGAGGTCGGCTTCCCCTCGGCCAGCCAGACCGACTTCGACTTCGTCCGGCAGCTGATCGAGCAGGACCTGATCCCGGAGGACGTCACCATCCAGGTGCTCACCCAGTGCCGGGAGCACCTGATCGACCGGACCTTCGAGTCGCTGCGCGGCGCGCGCCGGGCGATCGTGCACTTCTACAACTCCACCTCGACGCTCCAGCGCCGGGTGGTCTTCGGGCTGGACCGCGACGGCATCACCGACATCGCCACCCAGGGCGCACGGCTGTGCCAGAAGTACGCCGAGATCCACACCCCGGACACCGAGATCCACTACGAGTACTCGCCGGAGTCGTACACGGGCACCGAGCTGGAGTACGCACTGGAGGTCTGCGCGAAGGTCATCGAGGTGGTCGACCCCACCCCCGACCGCAAGCTGATCGTCAACCTGCCGGCCACCGTCGAGATGGCCATGCCGAACGTGTACGCCGACTCCATCGAGTGGATGCACCGGCACCTGCCCCGGCGGGACAGCCTGGTGCTGAGCCTGCACCCGCACAACGACCGGGGCACCGGGGTGGCCGCCGCCGAGCTGGGCCTGCTGGCCGGCGCCGACCGGATCGAGGGCTGCCTGTTCGGCAACGGCGAGCGCACCGGCAACGTGGACCTGGTGACGCTGGGGCTCAACCTGTTCTCCCAGGGCATCGACCCGATGATCGACTTCTCGAACATCGACGAGGTCAAGCGGGCCGTCGAGTACTGCAACCAGCTGCCGGTGCACGAGCGCCACCCGTACGCGGGCGACCTGGTCTACACCGCCTTCTCCGGCTCCCACCAGGACGCGATCAACAAGGGCTTCGACGCGCTGGCCGCCGACGCGGCTGCCGCCGGGGTGCCGGTCGACCAGCACCCGTGGGCGGTGCCGTACCTGCCGATCGACCCGAAGGACCTGGGCCGCACCTACGAGGCGGTCATCCGGGTCAACTCGCAGTCCGGCAAGGGCGGCGTCGCGTACATCATGAAGAGCGAGCACCAGCTCGACCTGCCGCGCCGGCTCCAGATCGAGTTCTCCGGCGTGGTCCAGCAGGTCACCGACCACGACGGCGGCGAGGTCGACCCGGGCACCATGTGGGAGATCTTCGCCCGGCACTACCTGCTCGACCACCAGAGCGACCCCGCCGTCACGCTCTCCGTCTACACGATCGGCACCGTCGACGGCAAGGTCGAGATCGAGGCCGAGGTGGAACTCGGCGGGGAACGCCGCGCGCTCGCCGCGGTCGGCAACGGCCCGATCGACGCGTACGTCAACGCGCTCCAGTCGGTCGGCGTGGCGGTACGCGTGCTCGACTACCACGAGCACGCGCTCTCCTCCGGTGGTGACGCGCAGGCCGCCGCGTACGTCGAGTGCGACGTCGACGGTCGGACGGTCTGGGGCGTCGGGATGGACGCCAACATCGTCACCGCCTCGGTGAAGGCGGTCACCAGCGCGGTCAACCGCGCCCGCGACTGAGGTGCCACGGCAGGGTCCGGCTCCGGCCGGGCCCTGCCGCACGCGCCCGGTCAGACCGGGGTGACCCCGGCCGACCAGCCGTCGCCGAGCACCACCGCCTGGGCGACGACCACCCGCTCGCCGTCGAAGGTGATGGCCGGGGAGCCGTGCAGGCGGTAGCCGTCGGCCAGCGCCTCGCTGACCCGGCGGCAGAAGTCGGCGTCGTCCGGCCCGGTCAGCAGCCGGTAACGCAGCCGGTCGTCATGATCGTTCATCCGCCGACCGTAGCAACCGGTCCGGTGGGTCGAGGCGGCAGCGAGGGCCCGATTACGACGGCGCGGCCGCTCGGGGCGGCCGGTGCACGAGCAGGCCGGCCGTCACCGCGCCGGCCAGCAGCAGCCCGGCGCACCAGGCCAGCGCGCCCCGGTACGCGTGGGTCAGCTCGGCCGGCTGCTCGTACCCGGTGCCGGAGAGGCCGACCAGCAGCGGCAGCGCGGCCACCGCGAGCAGGCCGCCCACCCGGGACGCGGCGTTGTTGAAGCCGCTCGCCACCCCGGCGAACCGGTCCGCGACGGCGGCCAGCACCGACGCGGTCAACGGCGCCACCACCAGGGTCAGCCCCAGCCCGAAGAGGAGCACCCCGGGCAGCACGTCCACCCAGTACGACGCGCCCGGGCCGACCCGGCGCAGCAGCAGCAGGCCGGCGGCGGCGATCACCGGGCCGACGGTCAGCGGCAGCCGCGGGCCGATCCGCGCCGACAGGGCGCCGGCCCGGGCCGAGCCGACCAGCAGCAGCACGGTGATCGGGACGTTGGCCAGCCCGGTGCGGACCGCCGACCACCCGACGACGTTCTGGAGGTAGACGGCGAAGAAGAACATGAAGCCGCCGAGCGCCGCGTAGACCACCACGGTGAACAGGTTGAGCGCCGAGAAGAGGCGGCTGGTGAACAGCCCGGTGGGCAGCATCGCCGCCTCCCCCCGGCGTCGCTCCACCAGCACGAAGGCCGCCGCGCCGAGAACGCCGACCAGCGCGGCCAGCAGCACCGGCAGCGAGCGCGGACCCCGCGCCGGGGCGTCGATCAGCGCGTACGTGACGCCGGTCAGGCCGAGTGCGCCGAGCAGCGCCCCGGTCACGTCGAACCGCTTCCCCCCGCTGCGTGAGACGTCCTCGTCACGGCTCTCCGGCACCCAGCGCAGCGCGGCCAGGATCACCGCGACCGCCAGCGGGAGGTTGATGAAGAAGATCCACCGCCAGGAGAGCGCGTCGATCAGCCAGCCACCGATGAAGGGGCCGAGCGCGGTGGTCACGCCGGCCAGCCCGGACCAGGCCCCGATGGCCCGGCCCCGGTCGTCGGGGTGGAAGCTCGCCTGGAGCACGGAGAGCGAGCCGGGGGTGAGCAGCGCCCCGCCGGCGCCCTGGAGGAACCGGGCGACGACCAGCCAGCCGGTGTCCTGGGCCAGGCCGCAGAGGACGGAGGTGACGGCGAACCAGACCACCCCGAGCAGGAAGATGCGCCGCCGGCCGAAGCGGTCGCCCAACGCCCCGCCGAGCAGCACGAACGCGGACAGGGTCAACAGGTAGCCGTTGACCGTCCATTGCAGACCCGCCACGGTCGCCTCGAGTTCGGCGCCGAGCCGGGGCAGTGCCACGTTGACCACCGTGCTGTCCAGGAAGACCATTCCGGAGGCGAGGATCGCCGCCAGCAACGTGCCCCGACCCGCGCCGCTGCGGAGCCGGAGCGCGTGAGGGGGTGCGGTCATGGGTACCAATCTGCCCGCGCCGCGTGGGAGATTCCACGAAACGCCGAAACCGTGCCCGGGTACTGTGCGGGATCGCCGGGAGCCCGCAAGCTGGAGAGGTGTCGTCTGTGCGTACCAGATCAGGAGCCCGTGGGACGGTGGCCGTCGCGCTCGCCGCGGTGCTCGCCCTCGGCGTGGGCGGTTGCGAGGTTTCGCTCGACGAGCCGGAGGCGCCGCCGAGCAGCGCCGGCAACGTCGGTGAACAGCTGGCCGAGCTGACCGTCGCGAAGGCGGGCTCGATGCGGGGCTACAGCCGCGAGCGGTTCCCGCACTGGCGGGACACCGGCACCAACTGCGACGTCCGGGACAGCGTGCTCAAGCGCGACGGGGAGGACATCCGCCTCTCCGGCTGCAACGTGGTCGCCGGCCACTGGGAGAGCGTCTACGACGGGCGCACCTTTACCGATCCCTCCGACGTGGACGTCGACCACATGGTGCCGCTGGCCAACGCGTGGCGCTCGGGGGCGAACGAGTGGGACGACGCCAAGCGCGGGGACTTCGCCAACGATCTGACCCGACCGCAGCTCATCGCGGTTTCCGCGACCTCCAACCGGGCAAAGGGTGACCAGGACCCGTCGGAGTGGAAACCGGCGAACCGGTCGTACTGGTGCAAGTACGCGGAGAGCTGGGTGACGGTCAAGCATCACTGGCGGCTGACGGTGACCAGTGCCGAGAAGGCCGCCCTCAGCGACATGTTGGAGGGTTGCACATGGGCGAACAAGCCGTGACCGGTGCCGGGGCGACTCCCGCACCGGAGCAGATGCCGGACGCCGGCGGGGACGACGCGGCCGCCGCCACCGGCAGCGGTGGCGGCACCGGCACGACGGCCGCCACCGCCGGAATGACCGCGGACGGCCACCCGGCGGCGCCCGCCGCCGTGCCGGGGGCCGGGATGAGCGCCGACGCCCGCCCGGACGCGTCACCCCGGGAGCTGACCGCCGACCTGGTCGCCGGGCCCGGCGGGGTGATGACCGACGAGGTCGGCGTGGTGACCGGCGAGCTGACCCTGAAGACCCGGTACGCCGACGGGCAGGTCACCCTCTCCGTGCAGTACAAGGACGCCGACGAGTGGTACGCGGTGACCGGCGGGAAGGCTGCGCTGGCCGACCCGGCCGGGTTGGACGCCGTCCACGCGGTCGCGGTCGCCCTGCTCAATCGCCCGGAGGGCTGAGACACGCCGAGGCCCCCAACCCCGCGCGGGGTTGGGGGCCTCGGCACACGCTCACGGCGTCGGGATCAGCTCACCGGTGTCCGGCGCCCCACCGTCGTCCGGCCGGACCAGCTCCGGCTCCACCTCGTGCGGACGGATCCGGCCGGCCGCGATCTCCTCGGCGTAGTGGCAGGCGACCTTGTGCCCGCCGACCACCTCGCGCAGCGCCGGCCGCTCGTCGGCGCAGCGGGTCGGCTGCGCCCACGGGCACCGGGTGTGGAAGCGGCAGCCGGACGGCGGATTGGTCGGCGAGGGCAGGTCGCCGGCGAGCAGGATCCGCTCGCGGCGGTCCTCCACCAGCGGGTCCGGCACCGGCACCGCCGACATCAGCGCCTTGGTGTACGGGTGCATCGGCTCCCGGTAGAGGTCGTCGCTGGACGCCTCCTCCACCAGGCCACCCAGGTACATCACGCCCACCGTGTCGGCGATGTGCCGGACCACCGCCAGGTCGTGCGCGATGATCAGATACGTCAGGCCGCGCTCGTTCTGGAGGTCCTCGAGCAGGTTGAGCACCTGCGCCTGGATGGACACGTCGAGCGCCGACACCGGCTCGTCGGCGACGATCAGCTCCGGGTTGAGCACCAGGGCCCGGGCGATGCCGATGCGCTGGCGCTGGCCGCCGGAGAACTCGTGCGGGTACTTGCTCAGCGCCGACGCGGGCAGGCCGACCGCCTCCAGGGTCTCCCGCAGCCGCCGGCTCGTCGCCGCCTTGTCGTTGGCGAGGCCGTGTGCCTTGAGCCCCTCGACCAGCAGCGACTCCACCGACTGCCGGGGGTCCAGGCTGGACAGCGGGTCCTGGAAGATCATCTGCATCCGGTGGCGGGCCAGGCGCATCTTCTCGCCCTTGAGCTGCCGGACGTCGGTGCCGTCGAAGAGGATCTCGCCGTCGGTCGGCTCGACCAGCCGCAGCAGGCCCCGGCCCAGCGTCGACTTGCCGCAGCCCGACTCGCCGACCAGCCCGTACGTCTCACCCGCCCGGATGGCGAGCGAGACGCCGTCGACGGCGTAGACGTACCCGACGGTGCGGTCGAAGAGCAGGCCGCTCTTGATCGGGAAGTGGACCTTGAGGTCGCGCAGTTCGACCAGTGGTCCGGTCCGCTCGGTCACGGGACCGCCACCTCCTCGGAAACGGGATTGTTGCAGCGAAGGTCGCCGCCGGTGGCGGTGGGCTCCAGCGGGGGCGGACCCTCCAGGCAGGCGTCCACGACGTTGTCGCAGCGGGGCGCGAACGCGCACCCGTCGGCCCACGGGATGTTGTCGGCCACCGAGCCGCGGATGGCGTGCAGCCGCTCGCCGCGCGGCGAGTCGAGCCGGGGCACCGAGCTGAGCAGCCCGTGGGTGTACGGGTGCCGGGCCCGGGCGAACAGCTCGTGCCGGGCGGCCCGCTCGACCACCTTGCCGCCGTAGAGCACGTTCACCGTGTCGCAGAGGCCGGCCACCACACCGAGGTCGTGCGTGATCATGATGAGCGCGGTGCCGGTCTCGTCGACCAACTGCTTGAGCAGGGTGAGGATCTGCGCCTGGATGGTCACGTCCAGCGCGGTGGTCGGCTCGTCCGCGATCAGCAGCCGCGGCTTGCAGGCCAGCGCGATGGCGATCAGCGCCCGCTGCCGCATGCCGCCGGAGATCTGGTGCGGGTACTCCTTCAGCCGGCGCTCCGGGTCCGGGATGCCGACCGCGTCGAGCAGTTCCCGAGCCTCCCGCAGCGCCTTCTTGCGATCCATCCCCTGGTGCCGCTCCAGCACCTCGGCCACCTGCACACCGATCGGGATCACCGGGTTCAGCGAGGAGAGCGGGTCCTGGAAGATCATGCCGATGTCCCGGCCACGCCGGTCCCGCATGTCGTCCGGGCGGAGCTTGAGCAGGTCGGCGCCGTCGAAGAGCACCTCACCGCTGACCTTGTTGCCCCGCCTGGGCAGCAGCCCCATGATCGCGAGGCTGGTGACGCTCTTGCCGCAGCCGGACTCGCCGACCAGGCCGACCGTCTGGCCCGGCTCCACGCTGAAGCTCACCTTGTCCACGGCGGTGAACGGCCGCTCGCCCCGCCGCTGGAACACCACGCTCAGGTCGCGTACGTCGAGCAGGCTCATCGGGTCACTTCCTCACTGCACTGGTCCTTCGCTCGCGACTGCGGGGCTCGCAAGCTCACTCCTCGCGCTAGCCGGCGGCCCACGCCGGCCGTGCTGGTCCGCCGCACCGCCCTCACCGCCGGTTCTTCGGGTCGATTGCGTCGCGCATCGCCTCGCCCAGCAGGGTGAAGCCGAGCGCGACCACGATGATCGCGAGCGCCGGGTAGTAGGCCAGCTCGGGGCGGGCCTCGAAGTAGTGGACGCCGTCCACGCCGAGCATCAGGCCCCACTCGGCGCGGTTGATGTCCGGGTCGCCGAGGCCGAGGAAGGAGAGCGCCGCCGCGTCCAGGATCGCCACCGCGAAGGTGAGCGTGGCCTGCACGATCACCGCGGTCAGCGAGTTGGGCAGCATGTGCCGCAGCACGATGTTGCGCTCCTTGACGCCGAGCGCCCGCGCGGCGAGCACGTGGTCGCTCTCCCGCTGGGCGAGCATCGAGCCACGCAGCAACCGGGCGAAGATCGGCACGCTGACGATGGCCACCGCGAAGATGACCGTCCACTGGCTGGACTTGCTGGCCATGGCGACCAGGGTGATCGCCAGCAGAAGGCTGGGCAGCGCCAGCATCACGTCGGTGAGTCGCATCAGGACGACGTCGACCCAGCCACCGAAGGCGCCCGCGATCGCACCGAGCAGCACGCCGAGGGAGAGACCGATCAGGGTGGCGAGCACGCCGACGAAGAGGGTCTGTCGGCTGCCGTAGATGAGCCGGGAGAGGAAGTCGCGACCCAGCGGGTCGGAGCCGAGCGGGTGCCCGTCGGTGGCCCCCGGGATGTTCTCCACGGTGAGGTTCTTGGTGAGCGCGTCGAACTCCTGCGCCGGGTCGTGCGGCGCGATCAGCGGCGCGAAGACCGCCACCAGGATGAACAGCCCGACGATGATGGCGCCGACGATGGCGACCGGGTTGCGCCGGAGCCGCCCCAGCGCGTCGCGGAAGAGGCTGACGCCGCCGTTGTCGGCGGTGGCCCGGGCCAGCTCGTCCAGCCGCGCCTTCTTCCGGTCGCCGAGCAGGCCGATGTTCCGCTCGCTCACGCCGCCCGTGCGCTCGTCACCGGTACGGGGCGCCGGCGCGGTGGCGCCGGCCTGGGTGGTCGGATCGGTCATCGGACACGCACCCTCGGGTCGATGAAGGCGTAGGAGAGGTCGACCAGGAGGTTGACCACCACGAAGACCAGGGCGGCCAGCAGGATGATCGCCTGGAGCACCGGGTAGTCCCGGCCACCGGTGATCGAGTCGACGATCAGCGTGCCGAGTCCGCCCCAGTTGTAGACCTTCTCGGTGAGCACCGCGCCGGAGAGCAGCGCGCCGGTCTGCAGGCCGATGGTGGTGACCACCGGCAGCAGGGCGTTGCGCAGGATGTGCCGGCCCCGGATGGTCCGGTGCCGCAGGCCCTTGGCCTCGGCGGTGCGCACGTAGTCCTCGTTGAGCACGTCGAGCACGCTGGCCCGGGTGATCCGGACGATCACCGCCAGCGGGATGGTGGCGAGCGTGACCGCCGGCAGGATCAGGTGCCAGAGCGCGTCGGCGCTGGCGTCGAACTCCCGGGTCAGCAGGCCGTCGAGGACGTAGAACCCGGTGATGTTGGTGTTGTCCAGCCCGGTGGTGACCCGCCCGGACGGCGGAAACCAGTGGATGTTCTGGGTGAACACGTCCTTGAGCAGGTAGCCCAGGAAGAAGATCGGGATCGAGATGCCGATCAGGGTGCCGGCGATCGTCAGGTTGTCGAGGGAGCGACCGCGCCAGCGGGCGGCGAGGTAGCCGAGCGGGATGCCCAGGCCCACCGCGATGATCATCGCAGCGAGGGCCAGCTCGATGGTGGCGGGGAAGGCGCGCCCGATCACCTCACTGACCGGGTCACCGGTCCGGATCGAGTTGCCGAAGTCCCCGGTGAGGACCCGCTGCATGAACTTGCCGTACTGCACCAGGATCGGCTGGTCGTAGCCGAGTGCCTTGATCAGCAGGGCGCGGCGTTCCGGGGTGGCCCGCTCGCCGAGCAGCGCCTCCACCGGGCCGCCGGGCAGGTTCCGCAGCCAGATGAAGATCAGCGCCGACAGCGCTATCAGGGTCACCACCAGCTGCAGCAGGCGGCGGACTATGACTCGCAACATCTCTCACACACCAGACTCTCGATGTTCGCGGAATCGGCCCGGGCCGGGGTGGAGCCCCCGACCCGGGCCGATACGCGCCTACGGCGTCAGCCGACGTACGTCACTTGGTGACGCTGACCGTGTTGAACCGCTCGTCGGTCAGCGGGCTGGCGACCAGACCCTTGACGTCCTTGGTGACGACGATGGCCGGCGGGGCGTGCCAGACCGGCACGGCCGGCAGCCACTTGCTGGCGATGTCCCGGTTGACCTGCTCCCAGGCCGCCTTCTTGGCCGCCTCGTCGACGGTGCCGTCGGCCTTGGCGATGGCGTCGAACATCTCGGTCATCGACTGGTCGCCGAACTCGACCTTGCCCCGACCGAAGAACGTGCCGACGAAGTTGCCCGGGTCGTTGTAGTCACCGGTCCAGCCCAGGATGTGCAGGTCCTGCTTGCCGAACTGCTGCACGTCGTCCTTGAAGCCACCGTTCCACGGACGCGGCACGCCGTTGACCTTGATGCCGACGGCCTGCAGGTCGTTGGCGAGGATCGTGAAGATCTCCTGCGGGTTCGGCATGTACGGCCGGGAGACGTCCGGCGGGTAGTAGAAGTTGAGGGTCAGACCCTCGGCGCCGGCCTCCTTGAGCAGCTGCTTGGCCTTCTCCGGGTTGTACTCGTACTTCTGCACGTCCGGGGCGTAGCCGAGCACGGTGTCCGGCATGAACTGGTCGGCGACCTTCGAGCCACCCGGGCCCTTGGTCTGCACGAGCTGCTGACGGTTGAGGGCGTAGGCGATCGCCTGGCGCACCCGCAGGTCCTTCAGCTTCGGGTTCTTCTGGTTGATGCCCAGGTAGAGGATGTTGAACGCCGGCCGGGCGACGACCTGGAAGCCCTCACCCTCGAGCGCCTTGCGGTCGGCCGGGGCCGGGAAGTCGATGCCCTGGACGGTGCCCGCGCGCAGCTCCTGCTTGCGGGTGTTCTCGTCCTTGATGATCTTGATGATCAGCTTGTCGACCTTGGCCTTCTCCCCGAAGTAGTCCGGGTTCCGGTTCAGGGTGATCTCGTTCTTGGCCTTGTCCCAGCCGCCGAACGTGAACGGACCGGTGCCGACGGGGCCGCTGGTGGCGAACGAGCTGTACTCGAAGGAGTCGCCGTTCTGCTTGACCGTGTCGGCGTCGCCCTTCTTCAGGGCCTCCGGGCTGGCGATCGAGAGCGCGGTCAGCGCGAAGGCGCCGGGGAACGCACCCTTGTACTGGTTGAGGGTGATGACGGCGGTGCCGTCGTCCTTGGCCTCGCACTTGTTGTAGACCGGCTTGCCGGCGTCGGGGTTCTCGTTCTTCGCGAAGCCGCCGAAGACGTCCATGTAGTAGATCATCTGCGACTGGGCGGCGGCGCCCTTCATGTTGTACCAGCGGTCGAAGTTGAAGCAGACCGCCGTGGCGTTGAAGGGGGTGCCGTCGTGGAACTTCACGCCCTGGCGCAGCTTGAAGGTCCAGACCTTGCCCTCAGGGTCGTGCTCCCAGCTCTCCGCCAGGCCGCCCTGAAGCTCGGCCGTGCCCGGCTTGTGCTGGATGAGGGTGTCGTACATCTGCCGGATCGGCCGGAACGACTCACCGTCGTCGTTGAAGATCGGATCGAAGTTCTTGGGGTCACCGGCACCCGCGAAGATGAAGGTGCCGCCCGTCTTGGCCTCGCCGCTGTCGTCGCTGCGGTCGCTTTCCGCACAGCCGGCCGCGCCGACCGCCAGGGCTGCAACGGCCGCGAGGGTCACGGCCGTTCTAAGCCTTCTCGCCTGCATCTCTCACCTCTGTCATCCGCGTGACCACGCCGGTTTCATGGCCGGTCCGTGAGCGGGAGGCTATGACAGGACTCACCCGCAGCGGAACGGCCGTTAGGCAATCGCTATCAAGCCGACACCAAGCCGCCGGGTCTGACAGCCCCGGATCCGTCGACAAACGGGACTGTCACACCCGGCACCCCGGTCGAGACCGTTCCCGCGCCGCCGGTCAATAACCACCAAAACCCCGCAAACCACCCTCCGGACCACGGCCCGCCGCCGCCGGCTCCTCTTCGGGTACGCGGACACCCGTCCCCGCCTGCCGCCAGGCGGACGGATCGGCCCGCCGCCGCAGCAAAACGGTCCTCATCCGTCGACGTCCGGGTGGTCGGCGTCCCGGGTCGTCGGCGGTGGTGGGCGTCAGCCGATGCCGTCGTCGTGGCGATATCGGATCGGCGTGGAGACCGCCAGCTCGGCGAAACGGTGTCGATCGAGGCCGGGGAGTTGTCCCCGTGGTCGGCCTCCAGGCCGGCCAGCCCGGGCCGGTCCGGGCCGTGTCGTCGTGCGGTGACAACCACTGATCCGGGACGGGACGGGTCGATGGTCCGGGCCGGGGTGGCCTGCGGGGGCTGTCCGCTTCGGCCCGGTGGCCACCCGGCGCGATGTCCGGTTCATGCCCGGATCGGGTCCGCGGTCCCGTGACCGTCGGCACCCCCACCCCGGAATGGCGGCCGGCCCGGGGTCGTTACATCCTCTGTACGACCGCAGCAGCAAGCCCGCTGGCCTGGCCCGATCACCTGGGCCGCCCGGGATGCGGGCCCCCGGAATGATGGTGGGCGGCCGGTCGTTACACATGGACCCGGCGCCGTGAGCCCCCGCTTGCGAAGCCTGCCGGGGCGAAGACTTTCCCCTTGTATGTGAGCGCCTGCTCGTGGTGCTTACGCCGCCTGTCACGTCGATCCCCCGGTCGACCGGCGGCGTCAACCCCCTGAAGGAGCTTCCCCCATGAACACCACCATTCTGCGCAAGAGCGTTCTGGGTATTGCTGGTCTGGCTTTCGCCGGTGGCATCTTCGCCGGCCCCGTCACCGAAGCCCACGCCAACCCGGCCGTGGACGCCAAGGCCGTCGCCGTGGTGCAGGCGGACAAGCCGGGTGTGGACAAGGGCAAGCTGATCCCGCACGGTGTGCAGGGCAAGCAGTCGCACATCGACCTGGGCGACGAGCAGACGAAGAACGTGAAGGCGATCATCGCCGCGACGAAGAAGTCGGGTATGGACGAGCGGGCCGCCGTGGTCGCGATCGCGACCGCGCTGCAGGAGTCGAAGCTGGAGAACCTGGGTCACCTGGGTGACCGTAACGACCACGACTCGCAGGGCCTGTTCCAGCAGCGCCCGTCCAGCGGTTGGGGCACGGTTGAGCAGATCACCGACCCCGAGTACTCGACGATGGCGTTCCTCAAGGGCCTCAAGCAGGTCGACGGTTGGAAGGACATGCCGCTGACCAAGGCCGCGCAGACCGTGCAGGTCTCGGCCTACCCGGACCACTACGCCCAGTGGGAGAAGCAGGCCGCCGACCTCGTCGCCAAGCACTGGAACAACTGACCCACCTGAACGATCAACGCTGGCCGGCACCCCGAACCCGGGGTGCCGGCCAGCGGCATGTCCGCCGTTGATCATGAGGTTGGCAGTGGTGGGGCAGATCAACGCCGCCGCCAACCTCATGGTCAACGAGGAGAACGCCGATGGGTCCACGCCTGTTCGCGTGGACCCATCGGATACGGCTCGGTCGTGCGTACAACGGCTCAGACGGCGCGGCGGCCCTCGAAGGCGCGGCCGAGGGTGATCTCGTCGGCGTACTCCAGGTCGCCGCCGACCGGCAGGCCGCTGGCCAGCCGAGTGACCGAGATGCCCATCGGCTTGACCATCAGCGCCAGGTACGTCGCCGTCGCCTCGCCCTCGGTGTTCGGGTCGGTGGCCAGGATCAGCTCCCGCACCGTCCCGCCGCTGAGCCGGGTCATCAGCTCGCGGATGCGCAGGTTGTCCGGCCCGATGCCCTCCAGCGGGTTGATCGCCCCGCCGAGCACGTGGTACCGGCCCCGGAACTCACCGGTCCGCTCGATCGCCACCACGTCCTTGGGCTCCTCGACCACGCAGAGCACCTCGTCGGTGCGGCGCGGGTCGCGGCAGATCCGGCACTGGTCGGACTCGGCCACGTTGTAGCAGGTGGTGCAGAACCGGACCAGCTCCTTGACCTTGCGCAACGCGCCGGCCAACCGGTTGACGTCGGCAGGGTCCGCCGACAGGACATGGAACGCGATCCGCTGGGCACTCTTCGGGCCCACGCCCGGCAGCCGCCCCAGCTCGTCGATCAGGTCCTGGATTGCACCTTCGTACATCAGCCGGCTCAGAACCCGGGCAGGCCGAGGCCGCCCATGCCGCCGGCGACCGGACCCATCTTCTTCTCGGTCAGCTCCTTGGCCGCCTCGGCGGCGTTGTGCAGGGCCGCGACGACCAGGTCCTCCAGAGTCTCCACGTCCTCCGGGTCGACTGCCTTCGGGTCGATCTTGATGCTCTTGATCTCACCGGCGCCGGAGACGGTCGCGGTGACCAAGCCGCCGCCGGCGGTGCCGGTCAGCTCGGCCTCGGCCAGCTCGGCCTGCGCCTTGGCAATCTGCTGCTGCATCTTCTGCGCCTGCTTCAGCATCTGCTGCATGTTCGGCTGTCCACCTGGGCGCACGGAGGGCTCCTTCTCGCACTCGTCTGCTCGGCCGCGCCCAGCCTAGTCGGGCGGCGGCACACGTCCTCGATGGCCGGCGCGCGCTCAGCGCGCGTCGACCTCGTCGATCTTTTCGGCGCCGAACGCCTCCCGGAGCAACTGCACCGCCTGCTCCTCGCTGGACTGCCGGGCGGTCCGCTCGTCGACCACCTCGTCCAGCGGCTCGTCACCAGGGTCGAACCCCTCGTACGCCGGGGTCGCCGCCGGCTGGGGGCGGCCACCGCCGCGCAGCGGCCCGTCGAAGTCCGGGTCGTACGGCGGCTCGCCGGCCCAGTCGGCGTCCGCGGTCTTCCGCGCCGCCTGGGCAGGGCGTGCCGCCTTGCCCGTTCCGGCCGCCGCCGCAGCCGCCCGCGCCGCCGCGATCGCGCTGCTCACCGGCGCGCCGCCGGTCGCCGCCGCCGGGGCCGGCGACGGTGCCGACTGCGGGCCGGCCGGTCTCGGTACGGCGGTCGCGGTGGCTGTCGCCCCACCCGGGCGGGCGGGCTCCGGCCAGTCGTCGCCGCCCGGGGTGGCGGTCGCGGCACCACCCGGACGGGCCGGCTCGGGCCAGCCCTGGTCACCGTCGCTCGCACCGCCGGGGCGAGCCGGCTCGGGCCAGTCCTCGTCGTCTCCGGCACCGTCGGCCGGGGCGCTCGGGCCGCTCGGGCCGGTCGCCGCCGGGCCGGTCCCGCCGTGGGTCGCCGGGCCGGCCTGGGCACGGGCCGCCGGGCCGCCGGCACCACCGGCCTGCCCCACACCACCGGGCCGCCCTGCGCCGAGTCTCCCTGTGCTGCCGGGCCGTCCGCCGTCGCTGCCCGCCGGGCCACCGGCACCGCCGGCAGGACCGGAGGCACCGCGAGCCGAACCGGCTGCGCCCATGGCGGTCCCAGCTCCCCCGGCACCCAGGCCGCCGGCTGAGCCACGGCCGGTGGACTGGCCGGCCGGAAAGCCTGCGGCTCCACCGCCGGGCACACCCGCCGGGCCACCCGCACCCGCACCGCCGGCAGCACTGGACGCACCGCGCGGAGCCACGCCGTTCGGGCCAGCCGCGCCGCCCGAACCCGCGCCGTCGGAAGCACCCGATGCACCGCGCGGACCCGCGCCGCTCAGATCCGCCGGGCCGCCCAGGTCTCCACCGTTGGTCGCGTCGGACCGGCCTACGCCGTTGGCGGTGCCAGACGGGCCCACCCCGCTGGCTGAGCCGGACGGCCCCACGTCGTTGGCCGCGCCGGACGGGCCGCTCGGGCCCACACCGGCCGGGCCGGCAGCGGCCGGGCCGGCGGGCGCGGGGGTCGGCGGGGAAGCCGGTCGGGTCGGAGCCGGCGCCCGGCTCGGGCCACTGAGCGTGGCCGCGCCACGCTCGCCGGCCACCTCGCAGCGGATCTGCCAGCGACCGCCGAACTCCTCGTAGAGCGCGTCGGACAGCACGGAGATGTGGTTGCCCATCATCTGGGCGAGGACCGGCGACTTGACGGTCAGCACCACGGTGTCGCCGTCCACGTCACGGACCACGGCGTCGCGCATCAGCGCCGCCGCGGGCTTCTTGATCCGGTTGACCTTGGCGACGATGTCCGGCCAGGCACGGCGTACCGCGACCGCGTCCAGGGCACCCGGGGAGCTGCTGCCCGGGCGGGGCGGCGCGGGGGTGGCCGGGTCGGGCATCACCGCCTCCGGCGGCACCCGACGGGGGGTGGCCGGCGGGGTCACCGGCTCCCCCACCGGGGCGGCGGCCGGCACGGCGACGTCCCGCGATTCCACGACGGGGGCGGGCGCGCTCGGGGCGGCGGGGGCGGGCTCGGGGCGTACCTGGGAAGCGGGGGCGACCGGCGCGGGGCCGGCGGCGGCCGACGGCAGCTCGGCGCCACCCAGGGTGAGCCGGCGCTCCATCCGCTCCAGGCGCTGGAGCAGGCCGCCGGTGGTGTCGTCGGCGCCGGGCAGCATCATCCGGGCGCAGATCAACTCCAGCAGCAGCCGGGGCGCGGTGGTGCCGCGCATGTCGACCAGGCCGTTGTGCACGATGTCGGCGCAGCGGGAGAGGGTGCCCGGGCCGAGCCGCTGGGCCTGGGCGGCCATCCGCTCGACGTGGTCGGCCGGACCGTCGATCAGGCCCTTGGCCGCGGCGTCCGGGACCTGCTGAAGCACGATCAGGTCGCGCAGGCGTTCCAGCAGGTCGGACGCGAACCGGCGCGGGTCGTGCCCGGCCTCCGCCACCCGGTCGACGGTGGCGTACGCGGCGGCGCCGTCCCCGGCGGCCAGCGCGTCGCACATCTCGTCGATCAACGCGGAGTCGGTGACGCCGAGCAGCGCGGCGGCCCGGGCGTAGGTGACCCCCTCCGGGCCAGCGCCGGCGATGAGCTGGTCGAGCACGGAAAGGCTGTCCCGGGCGCTGCCGCCGCCGGCGCGCACCACCAGCGGGAAGACCGCCGGCTCGACGGTGGCGCCCTCCGCCTCGCAGAGCTGTTCGAGGTACGGCCGGAGCGTCTTCGGCGGGATCAGCCGGAACGGGTAGTGGTGGGTCCGCGACTTGATCGTGCCGAGGACCTTCTCCGGCTCGGTGGTGGCGAAGATGAACTTGACGTACTCCGGCGGCTCCTCGACCAGCTTGAGCAGCGCGTTGAAGCCGGCCGACGAGACCATGTGCGCCTCGTCGATGACGTAGATCTTGAAGCGGCTGCTGGCCGGCGCGAAGAACGCCTTCTCGCGCAGCTCGCGGGCGTCGTCGACGCCACCGTGGCTGGCCGCGTCGATCTCGATCACGTCGATCGAGCCGGCACCGTCGGTGGCCAGCGAGCGGCAGGACCCGCAGGTGCCGCAGGGCTCCGGGGTGGGGCCCTGCTCACAGTTGAGCGAGCGGGCCAGGATGCGGGCGCTGGAGGTCTTGCCGCAGCCCCGGGGGCCGGAGAAGAGGTAGGCGTGGTTGAGCCGCCCGCTGCGCAGCGCCTGCGACAACGGCTCGGTGACGTGCTCCTGCCCGATGACCTCGGCGAAGGTGCGCGGCCGGTACTTGCGGTAAAGGGCCAGTGCCACCCGTACCGCCTCCTCTCGACCGAGCCATTCTGCGCCGGTCAGGCGCGGGTGACCACCCACCACCCCGGCAGGTACGGTACCGGCGCCCGGAGACAAAAAGGCCTCCCGTGCACCCGGCAGAGCTCGCTTATCCTTGCTGCCTTCCGGCCCTGGGGAGGTTCACGAGATACCGCCGCACGGGAGGTGACACCAGCCTACCCGACTCCAGGTGGATCATCAGGGGGTGGTGGGGTGGCCGGCCCGCCGGGGACCTGTATCCTGGCTCGCGGAGGATTCGCCTAGAGGCCTAGGGCGCACGCTTGGAAAGCGTGTTGGGTTAACACCCTCACGAGTTCGAATCTCGTATCCTCCGCTCTTCTGAGCAGCACAAACGCGAGGGCCGGCCCCATCGGGGACCGGCCCTTCGTCGTCTTTGCGTCGCTCTCGTCTCGGTTGTCCTGTTCCGGCCGGTCTGCCGCCGCCGCCGCTCTCCCCTGGCTGGCACGGCGGGTCGCCCCAGAGCAGTCCGCCGAGCTGCTGCGCGATGTCCCGGCGCACCTGGTCGGTCATGTGCTGATACCGGACGGTCATCGCGGAGTTGGACCAGCGGCAGCCCGAGATGCGGCGAAGCTCGCTGACTGGTCGGGCTACCTCCGCCGCATCGACACGGAGTTTCGGCCGCCAGCTCCCAGCTACTGGCCGTCTGACGCCTCAGCCGCCTCGATTTCTCGCCGCGGCTCACAGCGGCACGCTTGCCCTGCTTCTTCGGCTTGAACAGGGACGCGACCCCCTCGCCGACGGTCCCGGCCACACCGGCGATCGCCCCACCGACCCCCTTCACGGCGGTCAACGCCTGAGGTTCGTCAGGAACTCCATCGCCATCGAGGTCGACGCTTCGGAAGGGTCGGGTTACGGTGACGGCTGCCGCCGCGACCCCTGAACCTGCTGCATTCGCCCCGCCCGCCATTCCAGCGCCGACGGTCCCGGCCACACCGGCGATGGCCCCACCGACTCCCTTCACGGCGGTCAACGCCTGAGGCTCGTCAGGAACTCCATCGCCATCGAGGTCGACGCTTTGGAAGGGTCGGGTTACGGTGACGGCTGCATTCGCCACCCAGTTGCCCGTGGCTTTGGCCGCGTCCTCGAGCGCCACAAGCGCCCGGTTCGGCTCATCCTCTTCCTCTTCCGCCGTGACATTGATTGGCACTGTGAGGTGATCTGGGAACTCCGATGGCGCCTCGGCAAATGCCGTCTTCGCCGCGTTGACGACCTCGCGACCAAAAACGAACCGAGTGACACCGCCAGCAAGGGCGCCGACGCCGTACTCAATCGCTGCCTGCTGCCTGCCCCTCAAGCCGGAGCGCACGGCCTCCAACTGACCCGTCTGAACAGTCCGGACCAGGTCTTGTGCCGCGCCTCCTGGAAGGGTGTCCGCAAGAGTATTCGCCCAATGCGACCAGTCTTTGCGGCCGGAGGCGATGGTGTGGCCGACGCCGACAATGCCGTCCGTCGACGCGCTCGCGAGGTCGGTTGCCATGGCTGCAATCTGCTTCTGACTGACGCGTCCGTTGGACAGGAGGTAGACGAGAGCGTGGGCCTGGTCCTGGTCAAGAGCCATGCCGTGAATGTCGGCGATCGCGAGGGCGAAGATCGCGGTGATCTCGAACTGGAGTTGCTCATCACCAGCCGGAAGGAGTGCGGCGGCCCTTTGGGCACCTGTCCTCGCGGCGTTTAGCGCCGCGCCTTTCGCGACCGCTTTCGCCGCCTCCTTGCCGACCTTCTTCGCCGCCTCCTTGCCGGCCTTCTTCGCCGCCTGGGCGCCCACACTCTTGGCCCCAGCCGTAACGGCGCTACCGCCCGGGATCAGCGCGATCGCGATGTCAGCGGCAATCGCTCCCGCAGTAACGATGCCCCCGGCGACAGTGATCGCTGTGACGTAGTGCCGCTCAAGCATCGTGATGACCTCGGCAGGAGTCGCTTCGGGATTCCGCTTCCGCACCCGTTTCACGTACTTGCGGGCAATCGCGTGCCGGGCGCTCACAGCATTCGCGATCTCATGCTCGGCGTTTTCGTGGAGGAGTTCCGCCTCCAGAGTGATGTTCTCGACGTCAGTCACAGGATCGTCTCCCCGGTCGTCAGGTATTCGTCGGCGCCAGTCCGGTTCCACGAGCCTAATGCCTCGTCTTTGAACGTTGATCGTTTAATCGGTCGGTTCTGAGGACTCGTCCGGCGGACTGTCTCCCATCACTCGGTGGGAGGTGGTGGCCGGTGGGCAGACGCCCGGAGGTGTTCGTCCGGCAGGTGTCGATACCCGTCGACCTGCCTGCGCAGGTTCCGCGCCGGACGACCGAACCCTGCGACCGGCAACAACGGCCCGACAACCGCCCACGCCTCGTCCGTCAGATCATGCCGCCCGGCCGCATCCACGACCCGCAGCATGCCGAAGCTGCAGGTCAAAAGCCACTTCCGACACAGACCCTAGGCATGCCGATGGCCCCACCGACTCCCAGCGGCCCCACTGGAACCTACAGCCGACGGGTGAGCGTGGTGTGATCGACGGTATGCGGGGCCAGGGTCGGCGATCGCGGCCGGGCCGTCCTGGGGTGGCAGCCAATCGAGCAGCCAAGCCGGCGAGCAGAGGCGAACGATCACGTACACGGGCAGCCGGCCGACCAGGGACAGCACACGCGGGAGCAGGAGTTAAGGAGCCGACTCGTAATGCGCGAGTCAGTTGTCCACGTCGTACTCGGATTCGTTGACGAGGCCTGTCACGAAGTTCTCGAAGTCGGGGGCGAGGACCCTGATCTGGTAGTTCCACTCCTGGTCGACGTGTACGACGGCCGGCTCACCGGGCGAGCGGTAGTCGAGGGCGATCATGTCGTGACCCGCCGACGGGCAGTCGGCGATGTAGATGCCGATGTCGGGGTAGCCCCATTCCGCTACCCAGAACGCGCTGCCGAGCTCGCCGCAGAGGCTGAACCGAGCAGTTCGACCGATCGCCGCCAGTGTGTACACACCGACGTGGTCCTCAGCCCAGGATGTTCGGCTGGGTGCAGAGTGGGCGTCACGGGCGAGGGAGCCGCCGTTGTGTCGCCGGGACAGGTCGACGTACGCGGCGGGCAGCTGGTGCCCGAGCTCCGCCTCCACAGCCCGCAGAACCTCGTCGGTGAGGGGGTCCTCCAGCGGGCCGGATGCGTCGAAGACAGTTGCGGGATCGAGCACGGGTCGACAGTAGCCGGTTGGCCCCAGTTCAAGTCGCCTCGGCAAGATCGTCGGGCACAAGGCGGACACAAGTGACGCCGACAAGGGCTGTCAACCGCTGTACGGCAGGGGAAGAGCTCGCGGAGGTCAGGCTGCCGATCCGCCCGATTGGAGTTGATCAGGAGCACGCCGGAGGGGTTCAGGGTTCAAGTCCCAGGCCCAACCGGGCGGGGGCAGCCGAACGGCCATTGACCGCCCGCCGGGCGTCTGCTTGGCTGCGTCGCAGTTGACCTTGCAGGTCTCAATCTCTCACTGCGCTGGAGAATGTATGTCCCCCGTTGATGCCATCAAATCCGTCCTTTCCCAGTACGCCGGCTTTGGCGGTCGAGCTCGCCGGTCCGAGTACTGGTGGTTCGTCCTCTTCACCCTGATCCTCAGCATCGTCGCCGGAATTCTGGACGGCGCGCTGGGGACCAACATCGGGTCAGACCCGAGCTCTACCGGCGTCATCGGGCTCATCGTCAGCTTGGCCCTGCTGCTGCCGACCCTGGCCGTTGCCGTGCGGCGACTTCACGACACCGACCGCTCGGGCTGGTGGCTGTTGATCGGACTCGTGCCTCTCGTGGGGAGCATCGTCCTGCTCGTGTTCTTCGTGAAGGACGGTACTCGGGGAAGTAACCGGTACGGTGCCGACCCGAAGGACGCTCCGCACGCCGCCGCCCCCAGCATGGCCTGACAGGGCCGATTGAGTGGCTGCTTGCTAGAGCTAAGCCAGCCCAGGAAGCCCATGCCGGCGGTTGACAGCGCACGACTGTCGCCGCCGGCGCCACTCATCGGTCTTTTGGCCAGCGCGAGCAACTGTGGTCGGCCACAGACGAGGTCATCCGACTAGGTCCCGCCTGGTGCCAGCGCCACTGCTCGGTACGGCTACAGACCTCGGCGAAAGCGCAGCGACAGACTTGGAAAGCGCGTTGGGTTAACACCCTCACGAGTTCGAATCTCGTATCCTCCGCTCGACAGAGCGACACGAAGGGCCGGCCCCCGCACGGGGCCGGCCCTTCGTCGTACGCGAGAAAGGTCACCCGCGGGCGCGGGCCCAGGAGACGAACCGGTCAGTCAGGCCCGCCGGGGATGCACTGGGGCCGGAACCGGCCAATTCTTCGGCGGCCTCGGCCTGAAGGGTCGCCAGGTAGACGGTGAGCGCGGCCCGGTCGTGGCGGTACTCGGCGAGCAGCCGCAGCTTCGCCGCCGAGCAGGGCCAGGCGATGCCGCACGCCTGGCAGCGCCAGGTGGGTCGGGTGGGGACGTGCTCCCGGCGGCGGCTCACCGCGACGGCACCTCGACGGCGACGGCCCGGTCGACCCGGACGAACGCGAAACGCTGGCGGATGCGGAGCGTCCCGTCCGGGTTCACCTCGTGGCCGCGCAGCTCGGCCCAGAGCGCCCCCTCGAACCGGCCGACGCTCAGCACCTCGGTGATCCACAGGGTCAGCGGGCCCTTGCCGAAGCGGTACCCGTCGGCCGGGACGCGGATCGTGGCGCCGATGGCGACGCGGGTCGTGGACGGCATGGGCGGGGCCTCCTTCGCGGTGGAGGGGGCCGCCCCGCCTCCCCGTCGAGGCGGCCCCTGACTGACGCCGGCCGCCGGGCTGGATCACCTCCACCGGCCGCGCCGTCCTCTGCGACCACCCTTCCGCGCGTCACCGGACAGGTATACCGCGTAGCTATATGGTCGGCGGATATTCGAGACATCCGATGGAGGGGCCGTGAACGACGCGCTACGGGCGGCGCTGAGCGACACCGGGCACACCACCGAATCCCTCGCCGAACGCGTCGGCGTCGACCCGAAGACGGTCGCGCGCTGGCTGACCGAGGGCCGCATCCCGCACCCTCGGCACCGCTTCACGGCGGCCGAAGCCCTCGGCCGGGACGTAGCGGACATATGGCCGGACACATCGAGACGTCGGGATCCGATCTGGTTCCGCCCCTGGCAGGAGATCGAGCGCGAGGCGGTATCGCTGCGGTCGTATGAATCGGTCGTGCTGCCCGGCCTCCTTCAGACCGAGGAGTACGCCCGTGCGGTGCTCGCGGGCGCCGGCCAGCTTCCCCGGGGCGACGTGGAACGGCATCTGGCGGCCCGGCTCGCCCGCCAGGGCATCCTCCGGCGGGACGACCCGCCGCAGTTCACGGCCGTCGTCGACGAGGCGGTCCTCCGCCGGCCGGTCGGGGGCCGGGCGACCATGCACGAGCAACTACGGGCCCTGGTCACGGCGTGCGCCGAGCCGCACATCCGGGTACACGTCGTGCCGTCCACGGTGGGCGCCTACGCGGGCCTCAACGGGCCCTTCGTGATCGCCACCAGCCACGACCACCGGATCGCCGGCTACCTCGACAACCAACTCCAGGGACAAGTGGTTAGCGACCCGGAGGACATCGCGGCCATGATGGCAGCGTGGGAGAACGTGCGCGGCGAGGCCTTGTCCCACTGGCAATCAGTCGATCTCATCACGGAAGTGGCGGAGACATGGACTTGAACAACGCGCGGTGGCGCAAGAGCAGCCGCAGCAGCGGCAACGGCGGCAACTGCATAGAGGTCGCCGACAACCTGCCCGGCATCGTCGGCGTACGCGACTCGAAGGACCCGACCGGACCGGCGCTCGTCTTCGCGCCGGCAGCCTGGCGCGCCTTCGTCGCCCGGGTCACCGAGCGGGCCTGACCCGAGCGCGACCGGGAGCGCCCCGGCCCCGACGGGGACGGGGCTCCGACCGACACGGGGCGGATGGCCGACGATCCGGCGGGTACCGTCCGGTGATCTGCGGCGGCACCGGATCCGTCGTACACATGTTCCATCCACAGGCTGTGGATGCCGGAGGGCTCGGATGAGTTACCAGCTCAGCGCCGTCGTCGCGGACGTGGAGCTGCTCCGTGAGCAGACCGCCGAGCTGGACCACGCCGTCCTCGCCGCGCTCCGCCAGGACTTCGCGCTGCTGCCGGTGACCCCGCAACTCGTGCAGGAGCTGACCGGCGCGCTGCCCGATTTCGCCACCGACGAGCCGAGCGCGGAGCAGCCGTTCCAGTTGCTCCTCTCGCCGGCGTTGACGGAGTTGCTGGCCCGCTGGTCGCGGCGGGGACCGGTGGCGTACCTGGAGGCGGAGTTCGCCGGGGGCCTCGGCTACCAGTCGGCGGTGGTGTGGCTGGGTGGCGAGGTGAGCTGGGGGCCGCGGGTCGACCGGCTCCTCGACGGGCCGCGTGCCGAGTGGCCGATTAACGCGGCGCTGGCCCGGTTGGGCGCCGAACCCGGCCCGTGGATCGACCCCTTCGCCGAGCTGGGTCTGCACCTGGAGCGGCACACCGACGGCTGGCTGGTCCACGGACGGCGGGGCCTGTCCGCCGACTACTGGGACGAGCTGGCCGAGGAGTGGGAATACCGGCAATCCGGCCAGGAGCAGCAACCTGAGCGGCCCGGTTCCGTTGGGGACTGGGGGATTCCATGAAATTGCGACAATTCGTATTCATTGCCACGCTGCTGACGGCTGCCTCGATCTCGGGGAGCGGCGTCCGTCCACAGGGGCCGGACGCTGCGGCCCGCCCGGTCGGCGTCACCGAGGTGGTCCACCTGAGCGGCCTGGCCGAGATCGAGTTCGGCGACACCGAGCAGGAGCTGACCCGCCGTGGCGTGCTGCGCGCCGAGGTCGACGCCTGCGGGCCGACGCTGGCCGGGCACGGGGCGGCCAGCCCGATCTTCGTGGACGACCGCCTGGTGCTGCTCTGGCTGGACGACCCGATGAGCACACCCGAGGGGATCACCGTCGGCACGGCGGTCGAGGAGGTGCTGACCAGCTACCCGGAGGCGGTCCGGCTCGACGCTCCACAGCGGACGTACCGGTTCGACGGGCTGCTCGCCCGCGACGGCGACCGGGCGTACCTCTTTCTGCACGACGGCACCTCGGTTCGGGAGATCATCGCCGGGTACGCCGACTGGGCCCGCCGCCTCTTCGACGAGGGCTACGGCCCCTGCTGACCAGCGGCACCGACGGCATGTAAGGCGGATTGTCGAAGATCCGCTTCCGTGGAATCATCTCCTCGCCCGCGGGGTCGCCGCGCGGCATCTCATGGGGGAGTTGATGTGAGAACAACCCTGTCCGCCTGCCTCGAGAACCGGCCGAGCAGGGGAGTCCCCCGGATCGCGCTGGTCGCCGCGGCCGTGCTGACCGTCCCGGCGTTCCTGGTAGGACCGTCCGCCGCAGGTGTCAGCGGGACGACGCCGACCGCGGCCACCGCCCGTTCGTCCACCGCCACCGCGCCCACCGGAGCCGTCTCCCCGGTGTCGTCGCCGGCCGCCACCGCGACCGCCCGGGCATCGTCGCCGACCGCCTCGGCCCGCGCCGCATCCCCCACCCCCACGCCCACGGCGTCGTCGACGGCGATGGCGGCCGGGCTGACCACGGAGCAGACCCGTACCCGGTCGGCCACCATCACCCCGGCGCCCCGGAAACCCCGCTCGTTCTGCGGCGGCAAGCTGACCTTCGGCACCGTCAACACCTGCAGGCTGATCATCGGCCAGGCGCAGGACACCTGGACGCTCACCACGACCGCCGACTCGGACGTGCTGTACCTCCAGGTTGTGGAGATGTCCGGGGTCAGCCTCACCATCCGGGTGAACCACCAGGACGGCTGGAAGGCCTGCGAGCTCAGCGCCTACCACGAATACCTCGAGCAGTGCCGGCTCGGCCCTGCCGGCGCCTACACGCTCACGGTCAGCATCAAGGGCGGCAGCGGGAAGGGGGCCTACACCCTTTCGACCGAGTCGAGGCGGACGCCGTCAACCTGCGGGCAACTGCCGGCGGACGCCTTCTCGTGGGCGTCGGCAGGAATCAGCGGCACCCTCTCGGCCGGGTCGGCCGCTCGGTGCTTCACGTTCGACCAGCCCATCGGCAGCAAGCTGTTCATCGCCGAGCCGCACGAGCGTGATCGCACCGGCCTGCGGGCGGAAATCACGGACGCGCGCCACCAGTGGCTCTGTGAGTCCCACTACGCCGACTTCGACTGCACGCTGAGCTCGGCCGGGCCGTACCGGATCTTCATCCAGCACATCGACGGCAAGGCGACGGCGTACAACCTCAGGCTGCCGCGCATCTCCCAGGCGGTCGGCTGTCCGACGCTGCCGCTGGCCCCGTTCGGCGACCCGGGCGCGGCCGTCGGCCGGGGCCGGCTGGAGCCGTACGAGCGGGCCTGCCACTCGTTCACCACCACGACCGCCACTCAGGTCATGGTCCGCATAAGCCCGTCCTCCCTGGACTGGAGACTGTACGACGACGCCGGGCGGTACATCTGCGACCAGGGTTCGGTGGAGTACTGCAACCTGCCTGCCGCGGGGCGGTACACGCTGCTGCCGTGGAGCGGCAGTTACTCCACGGCCCGGGACTACCAGGTGGCGGTGACCCCGCTGCACCGCGTCGACGGGTGCGGGGCGAGCACCGGCACCTCCTGGGACCAGCCGACCCTGCAGGTGCGGCTGACCTCACCGGTGCAGGCCACCTGTCATCCGTTCCAGGGGAGGGCCGGCGACCGGGTCGTCGCGTACACCGGGCCGGTCGAGACGGTCGAGTGGCTGGTCGACCAGAGCGGTAACCGGATCTGCACCAACTGGTCCCCCCGGGACGGCGGCTGCGTGCTTCCGGCCGACGGCACCTACCGGATGATCTGGACTCCGTCGCGGTGGGTCTCCGACAGCCTCGACCCGACGTACCAGGTGCAGATCCGGCGGCTCACCGACGCCGCCGGCTGCCCCACCCTCGTGCCCGGGGGCTACGACGCCGCGCCGGAACTGACCGGCATCCGCTGCCGCGCGGTGGAGATCGCGGAGGCCGGCGACTACCGGCTGCGCACCGTCAGCGCGAACAACAACGCCGTGTCGAGCTGGATGTACGACCGCGAGGGCCAAAGGGTCTGCCTCCCCGGCCGCTGCTCCCTCCCCACCGCCGGCCGGTACACCCTGGTGTTCGAGCCGCAGGGCGTGGTCGAGAACCACGTCGAGCACGCCGCCGCGCTCCTGCCCTGGGTGCCGACGGGCTGTGCCACGGTGTCGGACACCGGCTGGCGGGACGCGCCGCACCGGAGCGAGTTCCAGGTCGCCGGGCAGGTCAACTGCCTCCAGCTGACCAGCCCGGCCGGCTCCCGGGTCGTGCGGTCGGAGCCGGTCGAAGGTTTCGCAGACAGGCGGACGGAGACCAGGGTGGTGGACGCCACCGGCACCGAAGTGTGCGACTGGCCGAACACGACCAGCTGCGCACTGATCGGGCAGGCACCCTTCTTCGCCCTGATCCACGGCGTCATCAACAAGCCCACCGCCACGTACGCGATGACCTTCTCCCGGGTCGACGGGCCGCCCGCCTGCCCGGTGCTCACCAGGGCCGTCGAGACCGCGGTGACCACCGGGGCGGACCGGTTCGTGGTGTGCTTCTCGATCCCGGCCGACCAGCACGCTGCGATGGAGAGCTTCACCTGGAAGCGCACCGCCGGCACCGGAGCCGCCGACGTGTCGGTCTTCGACAGCCAAGGCCGCTGGAGTTGCGGCCGGACCGGACTCGAAATCGAAGGGACGCGCACCTGCAGCCTGCCGGACGGGCCCGTCACGGTGCTGCTCGAGACGGACGGGAAGGATGCCACGTACCGGCTCACCCACCGGGACGCCAGCGCCCCGACCACGTGATCATCGGTGGGCCGGCCCTGCAGGGCCGGCCCACCAGCGAGGCCGCACACACGGAGAACGCCCGGCCGATCCGCGAGGATCGACCGGGCGTTTCCGCATTTCACGAGCGATGGCGGCAGAACCTGCCGGTGGTCGCCGCCTGGGCGGTCACCGTCGCGGCGCGAACCCGGTCGCGGGTTACCGCGTCGTCGCGGTGGTGAACAGGGAGACCTGCACCGTGACGGACCGGCTGGACGCCAGGTGGCCGGCGTCGCCGGGGAAGGTGACGGTGTAGGTGTTGGCCCCACCGAACCGCGGGGTGTCGGTGAAGGAGAACGTCCCGTTCGCGGTGGTCGTGACGCTCGGCAGGACGTGGGTGCCGAAGCGGTCCCGCTTCGCCACCTGCAAGGTCCACGGCGACGACACGGCGGCACCGGTGAACGCCAGCTTGCCGGTGACCGTGATCTTCGTCCGGTAGGTACTCGCCGGCGCCGACAGGGTGAGCGAGGACTCGGCCTTCGTGAAGTCGGTCAGCAGCCGCAGGGTGGGGTTCTGCCCGGTGTGGTCGGTGGTGACGGCGTAGAGCGTGCCGTTGTCGGCGCTGACGGCGAGGCCCTGCCGCTCGACGTGCGTGTCCGTCGGCAGCTTGTAGCTGCGCACCAGGGTCCCGTCGAGCCGCTCGACCCGGATCGTCGAGGACGTCTCCGCCGACCTGTTCGTGTTGGCGACGATCACGAAGGAGCCGTTCGGGGACGTCGTCACGGCGGTCGGCCAGGTGCCGGACGGGTACCCGCCCGCCGCCGACAGGTCCGTCGTCGAGAACCCCACGTGCTGGGTGGCGGCCGCCGTCTGGTCGCCGTTCAGAAATGAACAGCCCAGGATCACCCTGCTCGCGTCGGGGGTCAGCGCGGCGTCGTGCAGACCGGTGCAGGTGTCCGACGGCATGGACGCGACCAGCGCAGGAGTACCGGACGAGACGTCGTACACGGTCGCTCTGCCCGAGGAGGGGGTGGTGACGGAGGACTGGTCCGCCACGAACAGCAGATCCGGATCGGCCGGGCTGCTCCGCAGCAACGGGGGCCGGACGAACGTGCCGTTGAGCGGCAGGCCGAGGGCCACGACCGGCGCCACTCCGCGCAGGTCGAGCGAGCCCAGCAGGCCCTTGCCGTACGTGCAGCCGTACCCGAAGTAGAGCTTCCCGCCGGCGGGGGCCAGCCAGGTGGGACAGGTGCCGGCGCCGATGCTGTAGCGGCGTGTCTCGGTCAGCGTCCTGGTGTCGATCGCGGCGATGGCGCCCGCCTGGATGAGCGCCACGTACAGCGTCGCCCCGTCCGGGCTCAGCGCCATGCCGGAGGCGTCCGGCAGGTTCGCGATCGTCGTCTGCGAACCGCCCGCCAGGTCCGTCACCCGCACGCCCGACCCCGTCCGCCCAGGGCTGAAGAAGAGATGCCCGCGCGCCGAGTCGACGACCATCTGCGCGTACGTCCCGATGCCGAGCCCGACCGTGCTGTCGGCGTGCGCCACGCCGGAGCTCAGCGGCGATGCGACGCCGAGCGTCGCGCCGAGCGCCACGACCATGAGGCGTGCCAGCTGCTTGACCCGCACGTCCCACCCCCTTGAGACCAAAATCCACGGTTACGTGCGGAGCAAGCTTAGGGGTAGGCACAGCTCGGCGAGGCCCCCCGGCACTGCCGGGACGCTACCGAGCCGAAGGCAGGAAGACCGGCCTGCCGGATCAGTTGACCTGTTCGTGGTGACGGCAGTCGTGGATGGGACGACGGGACCGGAATGACGAAACGCCCGGCCGCTCGCGGGGAGCTGCCGGGCGCTGTCGTGCGGGAAGGGGCGTCAGTTCCTTCCGCCGCCGCCCTGCGGTCCGGCGACCTGGCTGCCGTAGTGCATGGGCCAGATCCGCTCGGTACGCAGGCTCGCGCCGCTCCACGAGACGAACTGCGGTACGAGCCCGCCGGCGGAGCCGTGGAACGGGACCATCGAACCGGACGCGTACCCGACGGTGTCGCCGGCCACCTCCTCCCCGGTCGACGTCACGACGGCGTCCAGCGGGCCGGTGCCGTTGAGGTTCAACACCGCGACCGACGCGCCGAACTTGTCACCGCGCTCGACCGTGCCCGGGATGTTCGGGTGGTTCTGGTCGAACGCTTGGGCGCCGCTGCCGGTGATGCCCGAGGCGGAGCCCTTGAGCAGGGTGACCACCCCGCCCTCGTCGGTCGGGCCGACCTCCTCGCCGGGCGAGCCGACCAGCACGTCCGCCCTCCCGTCGCCGGTCACGTCGCCGGTCGCGAGCGACGCGCCGAAGCGGTCGTAGCCCTCGGGCTCCCCCGGCACCCCGGCGGTGCGCTGTGTGACGATCCGGACCGCACTGCCGGACAGGCCGGCGGTCCGCCCCGTGAAGACCGCGATCAGGCCGCCGTAGATGTCCGGCGTCTGGGCGCCGGGCGCGCCGGCGACGACCTCGCCCAGCCCGTCGCCGTTCACGTCGCCGATGGCCAGCGTCTCGCCCAGGTTCCAGGCGATGGTGTCGGGATGGCCGGTCGCGGCGTGCACCGCCGCTCCGGTGGACGAGGTGGCGCCGGTGGACGACACGCCACTCGGCGAACCCCACATCAGGGTGACCATGCCGCTGCCACCCCAGAACGTGCCTTCGTTCTCGCGAAGCGCGCCGATCACCAAATCGTTGTAGCGGTTGTTGTTGACCTTCCCGATCGCCAACGAGAAGCCGAAGTAGTCGTCGCGCTCGGCCGCGCCCGGCACCCCGGCCTGATCCTGTTGGAGGTGCTGGGCACCGGTGGCCGTCAGGCCGGTCGCCCCACCGAAGAGGACGGTGACCGCGCCGGCGCCCGGCTTGCCCCCGATCCCCTCCCCGTACGCGCCGATGGCGAGGTCCTCGCGGCCGTCCCCGTTGATGTCGCCGGCCGCCAGCGTGGCACCGAACCGGTCCTGGTTCTCCGCAGCGTCCGGAACACCCGGTGAACTCTGGTTGAAGTGCTTCGCCGCATCGACCACCAGGCCGGCACTGCTACCCGGGATGACCCAGACCCCGCCGGCATGGGTCTTGTTTCCCGGATCCAACTCGTCCATGGCGCCGATCGCGAGGTCGTCGTACCGGTCGCCGTTGAAGTCCCCGGCGGCGAGCGCCCACCCGAAGGCAGTGCTACCGCTTTCCGGCGTCGCGGCACCGATGAGGTAGTCGACCTGCGGCGCGGACGAGTACCGCACCACGACCACGCCGGTCGCCCCGTACGGCAGGTTGGTGTTCAACGGGTCGCCGGTAGCGGCGATGTCGTCGACGCCGTCGCCGTCGAAGTCGGAACGGGTACCACCGGTCCCCCGCATCGGCGTGGTCGCCTTCGCCACCCGGTGGTGCTGCAGCACGACGCCTTCCCGCGTGATGACTCGCACGTCGTCCGACGCCTGCGCGGGGGCACCCACCGCCAGACCGGCCAGCACGGCCACCAGCGACACACTCGTAATTCTTCGAACCACCAAAACCCCCGATCGTGGTCAACTGCCCCGACACCGTAGAGGGATGGAAGATCGGCGATAACTGGGCGAACGGGCAGGCTGACCGTCGACCGGCCGGCACCGTCCGCCAATCGGTCGATGCGCGGGCGACAGCGACGCGAAGGCGCGGGTCGTGTTCAGCCGAGCCGGCCTCGGTCGCGGGGCGGTACGGGGTCGTCGTAGGCGCCCGGCGGACCGGTGTAGCGCTCACCGTCGAGGTACGGCAGGGCGTTCGCGGTGCAGCCGTGCAGGCCCAGCGACTGCTGCTGCATCACCGGTGCCGGTCGGCCCCGACCCGGGCACCGCTCGTGACCCATGCCGAGCCGGTGCCCGACCTCGTGGTTGATCATGTACCGCCGGTAGGTGGCGAGGCGCGCGCCATAGTGCGGCACTCCTTTGACCCAGCGCGCCACGTTGAGCACGACCCGGTCTCCGTTGCGGCAGGAGGTGTAGCCGTCGTGCAGGTCCTGGCACAGCTTGTCGCGAGTACCTGGGGTGGCCAGGTAGATGGTGAAGTCGGCCGGCTGACCCCAGCCAACCCGGCGCAGCCGCAGCGTCCCGCCCGCGGTCCACCCCTGCGGGTCGTTCAACGTCCTGCTGACCTCCGCCGCGAACTCGGTCACCGGCAGGCCCTGGATGTCGCGCTCCACCGCCACCCGGTAGCGCAGCAGCCGCCCGGTCCCGCCAGGGGCCGGCGTTTCCGCGGCGGCGCGGTGCCACCGGTTGCCGCCGTCCGCCGGATAGCCGATGGCGGCGGCTCGTGGCCGGGGGGTCACCGGTGGCGGCGCGGGGGTGGTGGCGTCCGCCCCGGCGGCCGGGGCGGGTGGCTGACCAAGCGCCGGTCGCGTGCAGCCGGTCGCCGCGCTGAGCAGCAGGGCTGCCAGCGACAGTGCCGCGCCGACGGCGCGGGTCCGACCCGTAGTCTTCGTTGTCATGCGTCTCCCCTCGCTGCGCAGCGCCGGCCGGTCGTGCGCAGCGAGGAGGACGGGTGACCCGGCCAGAAAGTTGGTCTCGCGCGGACTCAACCTTTCACCCGTCCCACCCGTCCTGTCCGTCGTGGGATGCGCGAACGGCGGGCGATGCGGGCAGGGTGGGCATGGCCCGGGGTGATGCGGAGTTCGTCGAGTTCGCCCGGGCGGCGTCCGGTCGACTGGTACACGCCGCCTTCCTGATCACCGGCGACCACCACCAGGCCGAGGACGCGGCGCAGACCGCGCTGGTCCGCACCTACGCGTCGTGGTCCCGGGTCCGCGACAGCGACGCCTACGGATACGCCCGGACCGTGATGGTCAACCATCTCGTCGACAGCTGGCGGCGCCCGATCCGCGAGTACCCCAGCGAGGAGATCCCGGAGCAACCTCGAAGCGACGTCGCGGACGAGGTCGCCACCCGACGCTGGCTGCTCGGCATCCTCGGCACGCTCAGCCCGCGCGAGCGCGCCATCGTCGTCCTGCGTTACTACTTCGATCTGCCGGAGCTGCAGGTGGCCCACGAACTCGACGTCTCGGTCGGGACGGTCAAGAGCACCAGTTCCCGCGCCCTGGAGAAGCTGCGCAAGGCCGGCACCGGGGCGCCGGCGACCCACGGGGCGCGCCGATGAACGAGACGGACCAGCTCCGGCAGGCCATGCGGGCGACCGAACGGACCGGGCGGGACGCCCTCGACCTGACCACGATCATGCGCGAGGGTCGCCGCCTGCGTCGCCGCCGGCGGCTCGCCGGCCCCGGCGCGGCGGCGTTCGTGCTTGCGGTGGTCGCCGGCGTCACGGCCGCTGTGCAGCAGGCCGGCCCGCCGGATCCCGAGCGGCCGGATGCGCCGGCCGTCACCGCACCTGCCGTCCACCCCTCGGCGGACCCCACACCGAGCCCGGAAGAGCCGCCACCGGTCCCGGTCGGTCGCGTGGTGGACAGCGGGATCCGGTACGGCGCCGACGAGCGGGTCTTCTACTTCGTCGCCGTCGACCTACCCGACGTACCCGGGGTGACGATCGGACTGGTCGCCGGCCGCCGCGCCGCCGACGGCAGGCTGACCTCGGACTTCCTGGTCAACGACGTCGAGGGCAACGATCGCCGCCCCGGATTCCACGAGATCGGCTACGACCAGTCGGGATCCGGCCCGGACCGCAACCCGGTGCCCACCTTCGGATACTTCGTCGGTCCTGCGAAGCGCATCGTCGGCACCGTCGACGGCCGTCAGATCGACGCCCGGCTGGCGAAGTGGAGTGCGGACCCGGAGGTGGTGATCTTCTGGTTCGACCCGCGGCAACTGGCTCCCGGGGTGCGCCTGGACGGCATCGTCGCCGACGACGCGCAGGGCCGGAGGCTCTGAGAGCCGAAAGCGGAACGCCCGGCCGATCCTCGCGGATCGACCGGGCGTCCTCGCTGTTCACGAGCGGTGGCGGCGGGATTTGAACCCGCGGAGGGGTTGCCCCCTCACACGCTTTCGAGGCGTGCTCCTTAGGCCACTCGGACACGCCACCGCCGACGAGGGTACAGGACCGCCGGTCTGGATGCCGAACCGGTATGCCCGCCTCCGGCCTGGCAGGATCTTTGCCATGAGTACGCACATCGGCGCGAAGCCGGGAGAGATCGCCGAGCGGGTCCTGATGCCGGGCGACCCGCTGCGGGCCAAGTGGATCGCGGAGACCTACCTCGAGGACGCCACGTGCTACTCGACGGTCCGGGGCATGCTGGGCTTCACCGGCCGGTGGAACGGCGTGCCGGTCTCCGTCCAGGGCTCCGGCATGGGCATGCCGTCCGCCTCCATCTACGCCCACGAGCTGGTCAACGAGTACGGCGTGAAGACCCTGATCCGGGTCGGCTCCTGCGGCGCCCTGACCGAGGACCTCCAGCTGCGCGACGTGGTCGCGGCGATCGGGTCCTCCACCGACTCGAACATGAACCGGATGCGGTTCGACGGGCTGATCGACTACGCCCCGGTCGCCGACTTCGGGCTGCTGCGTACCTCGGTCGAGGTGGCCGAGCGGCGCGGCATCAGCATGCGGGTCGGGCCGATCCTGGCGGCGGACGCCTTCTACACCGACCGGCCGGACCTCTACGACAGCCTGGCCGACTACGGCGTGCTGGCGGTGGAGATGGAGTCGGCGGCGCTCTACACGATCGCCGCCCGGTTCAAGGCGCGGGCGCTGACCATCCTGACCGTCAGCGACCACATCAAGACCGGCGAGAAGACCACCGCCGAGGAGCGCGAGCAGACCTTCAGCCAGATGGTCGAGATCGCCCTGGACACCGCCATCGCCTGACTTTCCCCTCCTTTCTCGGCGCCCCGTCATCCGCACCGGATGGCGGGGCGTCGCCGTATTCGGAGTGAGCACCGTCACCGACCCAAACAATACGACCGGTCGTGCTTTTTGGTTAGCCTCTCCCCATGACAGTCGACGGACGCGTCGCCCGCGGCGACCGGACCCGGGCCGCCGCGCTGGACGCCGCGGTGGTGCTGGCCACCGAGGTCGGACTGCACGGGCTCTCGCTCGCGCAGCTCGCCGACACGCTCGGGGTGAGCAAGTCCGGCCTGTTCGCGCACTGGCGCTCCAAGGAGACGCTCCAGCTCGCCACCGTCGACCGGGCGGTGGAGCAGTGGCAGGAGCGGATCATCGACCCGGCGCTGCGCGCCCCCCGGGGCGTCCGGCGGCTCTGGGCGCTGCACCAGGCCCGGATCGACTTCTACGCCGCCCGGGTGCTCCCCGGCGGCTGCTTCTTCGCCAGCACCGACTTCGAGTACAACGCCCGACCCGGCCCGGTCCGGGACCGGCTCGCCGAGGTGTTCGGCCGCTGGACCGCGTTCCTCGAACACCTCGTCGGGGAGGCGGTCGCCGCCGGCGAACTCCCCGTCGACACCGACGTCCCGCAGTTGGCGTACGAGATCGACGCGCTCGGAATCGCCGCCGCACTGCGCTCCCGGCTGCTGGACCCCGACACCGCCTACCGGCACGCCCGCCAGGGCCTGCTGCACCGCCTGCGGGCCTTGTGCCCCGATCCGACCCTGCTACCGGAAGGCCTCTCATGAGCCACGCCCTCGCCGCCCCCTCCGCCGTCGAGTACGGCCACGTTGAGCACGTCAGCGTGTACTTCGACGACCTCGACGCCTTCGGGATCCTGCACAACTCCCGGTACGTGGTGCTGCTGGAGCGGGCCCTGACCGCCTACTGGGCCGAGCGGGGCGTCTCCTACCAGGGCGGGCAGCGCAGCGCGCCGGACACCTTCCACGCGGTCCGCGAGTTCACCATCACCTACCGCGCCCCGATCGCGGCCACCGGGCCGGTGGCGGTGCACTTCTGGCTCGAACACTTCGGCACCAGCAGCGCCGAGTACGCCTACCAGTTCCGCTCGCTCGACGGCAGCATCGTGCACGCCGAGGGCCGGCGGGCGATCGTCCGGCTCGACCCGGCGACCCTGCGACCCACCCCGTGGACCGAGACCGGCCGCGCGGTGGCCGCGAACCTGCTCCGCCCCGCCCCGACCCCGGCCTGACCGGCCCACGGGCCACGGGCCTGAGCGGGCCGAGGGTGCCGGGTCGGCGGGCGGTCAGCGGAAGAAGGCGCGCAGCAGGGCGGCGCTCTCGGACTCCAGGACGCCGCCGTAGACCTCCGGCCGGTGGTTGAGCCGGCGGTCACGCAGCACGTCCCAGAGCGAGCCGGCCGCGCCGGTCTTGGGCTCCCAGGCGCCGAAGACCACGGTGGACACCCGGGCCAGGATCAGCGCGCCCGCGCACATCGTGCAGGGCTCCAGGGTGACCACCAGCGTGCAGCCGTCGAGCCGCCAGCGGCCGAGCCGCTCGGCGGCCCGGCGCAGCGCCAGCACCTCCGCGTGCGCGGTCGGGTCACCGGTCAGCTCGCGCTCGTTGCGCCCGATCGACAGCTCGGTCCCGTCCGGGCCGTAGAGCACGGCGCCGACCGGGATGTCGTCGGCCGCGTCCGCGCCGTCGGCGCCGGGGGCGGGCGTGTCCGGGCCGGTGACGGCGACCTCCAGCGCGCGGCGCATCCACAGTTCGTGCCGCTGCCGGCGGCCCGCCCCGTCCGGGTCGGCCAGCCCCTCGTCCGCGCCGGGCCCGACCCGACCGACGGCGCCCGGGGTCGGCTGCCCCCGGCGTACGGTCTCCAGCGCCGGGTCGGTCGAGTCGACCGGCTCGGCGGCGCCGGCCTGCGGCGAACCGCCGCCCGACAGGGCGGCTCCGTCGCCGGACGGCGGGTCAGACCTCACGCAGTTCCTCGACCTCGTCGGCGCACCCGAGCACCTGGCACACCTCGGCCGTGACATCGGCCGGGAGCATCCCCTCGTGGGCGCAGAGCCGGAGCAGCTTCTGGGCGGAGATGCCCAGGTCGGCGAGGATGTCCGCGTCGCCGACCGGGTCCGCCTCGGGGTCGACCGCCGGCTGCTCGCTCTCCTCGGTCCCGGCGGCGGACGGCCGGGGCTCCTCGCTCTCCTCCAGCCCGGTGACCGAGGTCTTCAGGTCACCGACGAGCAGCGCGCCCAGCCGGGACTCCTCGGCGTACGCGGAGTCGGAGCCGAAGATCCGCAGGTCCTCTCCCTCGTCCAGGCGCAGGATCACCAGGTAGGCGTCGTCCGCCTCGACGAAGAGCAGCGACAGGTCGGCGTCGGGCTCGACGTCGCGCAGCCGGTCGGCGACCTCGTCGATGTCGGAGGCGCCCCGTAGGTTCACCTCGGCGGCGCTCCACTCGCCCTCGTCGCGCACCACGGCGGCAGCGAAGTACGACACGGTCCCCCCAAAGGCCTCGGCACAGCACGCCGACTCGTTACGCGATGCACGTTAACCGGTCGCGTCGGCAGGCGACCGGTCAACGCCCCGAAGGGCCGGTCAATCCTGAGAAAGTCGCCTCAGCCGGCGACGCGACGCCGGGTGGCGATCAGCTGTCGCAGCCGCTCGGTGCGCTCCCGCTGCGGCTTGTCCCGCTGTCGTACCGCGCGGGCCCCCGCCAACTCGGCGAGAATCTGCAGGCGGCGACGGCTGCGCTCGGGGTCGAGCCGCGGGGTGGTCCAGGCCATACCGGAAAGGGTCCCCAGTCACAGCGAGTACGTCAAGATGGCGTTCGAAACGAAGCCGGGCGATGACGCAGCGTCACCACATCGGCCAGTCCGCGCTGGTCGCCCAGCGCACGACCACGATCGCGAACGCGATGCTCCAACCACCCGCAGTGACGATCGCCACCCCGGTCGCCACGCCCCGGTCGCCGTACCGGACGAGGCCGAGGGCGGCCAGCCAGGCCACCACGCCGGCGATCACGGTCCACCACGCGTACCCGGGGACGCCGCGGCCGAGGAGGCCGAAGAGCACCAGCCAGGCGGCGGCGAGCGCCGCGCCGGCGGCCACCCCGCTGCCGGTCACCGGGTGCGGCTCGCGCCACGTCGGCCGGCGCGGCGGCCCCGACGGAAACAGACCCGAGGGGGTACGCGCCATGAACTGCCCGGCAGCCGGCCCGGCCGGGTACGTGGGCTGACCATTCATCGCCGTCACCGCTCCCGTCCACGCACCCCCCGGCGCTCCGGGGGACCCTCCCACCGTAGCCGTCTGCCAGGATGTCCGGATGTCGTCGCGATCGACCGGCCGCCGCGCGCGTCCGGCGTACCCGGTCCTGCTGTTGCTGGCACCGGCGTTGCTCGCCGGCTGCGCACCCGGCGACCGGCCGGCCGCCGCGCCGAGCACGGTCTGGGACGCTCCGTCCGCGACGGCCACCGCGGACCAACCGGCGCCGCCGGCGGCCGCGCCCTCCGCGAGCCCGGCCGCGCCGTCGGCGTCGCCGAGCCGCGCGCCGCTGCGCCGGGTCTTCCCGGTACGCGCCGGCAAGGTCGCCTACCACCCGACGCACTCGGCGTATCCGGGCACGGACATCTTCGCCGACTGTGGTGAGCCGGTGGTGGCGGTGACCGACGGGACGATCCTGGAGGTGAGCCGGGTGGACCGGTTCGACCGACGGGGGCCGTTGGGGCCGCACAACGGGGGGCTCTCGGTGTCGTTGCTCGGTGACGACGGGGTGCGGTACTACGGCTCGCACCTGAGCGCGATCAGCGCCGGTGTGGACGCCGGCGTGCGGGTCCGCGCGGGGCAGCAGCTCGGCAAGGTGGGCCGGACGGGCAACGCCAACAACGTCTGCCACCTGCATTTCGGCCTGTCGCCGAAGTGCACCGGCCACGACGACTGGTGGATCCGCCGGGGCGTGGTGTGGCCGGCGAAGTACCTGGATTCGTGGCGCCGCGACGGCAACCGGTCGCCGGTCGCCGCGGTGACGTCCTGGGAGCGCCAACACGGCTGCCCGAAGGCCCCGCGCACGACCACGGACGCCGGCTGACCGGAGGCACGGGAGCCCGCGCAACAGCGCCGTCACCCGACTGACACATTGACGAAAGTCGTGGCAATGGTTAACGTCCGCGTGAGAGAGCGCTCTCTCAGGCAACAAACCTCCCGATTCCGACGAACCGCGACCCCGGGCCCCCGATCCGGCGCCGCGCTGGAGGAACGATGAACCCTCCCGTCCCACCCCGCCGCACCCCCTGGGTGCTCGCCACCACCACCGCCCTGGCCGTCGTCGTCGCCGGTCTCGCCCTCACCGCCACCGCCACCGCCGAGGCCGCCACCGTCGGCGCCGGCAGCTACACCACCGACCGGGTCGGCCCCCTGCCCACCGGCTGCGGGGACCTGTCCACCAACCCCCGGCAGTTCGTCACCGCCAACGCACCCGCCGGCCCGATCCCCACCAACGACTGGTGGTCGTCGTTGCTCTGGAAGCGGACCAACTGCGCGTACAGCGAGCCGCTGCACGCGCACCCCGCCTCCTACCAGCCCTTCGGCGACGGCCTGGGCTTCTCCGCCACCTCCACCCCCACCGTCACCGGCACGGCGACCGGAGTGGGCGAGTACAAGTACGCGTACGCCGAGGACATCCGGGTCGGCGTGACCGGGCTCGGCGCGCCGGTCGTCAAGGTCGACGACTGGACGGACTGGACGGTCAGCCCGTACTGGAGCGACGGCACTCGTACCCTGCGGGCCACCATCGGCCACGGCCTGCCGTTCGCCTACTTCCGGACCAGCGGCGGCGACGCGCTGATCAACCCCACCGGCGGCAGCCCGACGGTGTGGTCCCAGAACGGCGCCACCATCGGGTTCACCGTCCGGGGCCACGACTACGTCGCCTACGCCCCGACCGGCGCCACCTGGACCGTCGCCGGCGGACGGATCACCTCCACCCTGGCCGGCAAGGGCTACTTCTCCGTCGCCCTGCTGCCCACCACGCCGAGCACCGACGCCGCCGCCCGCGCCGACCTCGCCACCACCTACGGCCGGTACGCCCACGCACACGTCACCGGCACCCGGGTCTCCTACTCCTACGACCAGGCCAGCAGCCGGGTCACCACCACGTACGCCTTCACCACCACCCCCCGGGAGGGCACCGCCACCCAGACCGTGGTGAGCCTCTACCCGCACCAGTGGAAGGCGCTGGCCGGCGCCACCCCGATCGGCCAGAGCTATCCCTCGGCCCGGGGCCGGATGAAGGTGCTCACCGGCGTCAGCCAGTTCCGCACCGCGATGACCTACCAGGGGGTGCTGCCGGAGCTGCCCGGCGTCGCCACCGGCGCCGGCGCCGACCTGGCCCAGCTCCGGGACCAGCTCGCCGCGGTGCGGGGCAACCCGATGGACCAGCGCGGCACCGACACGTACTGGACCGGCAAGGGCCTCGGGCGGGCCGCCCGGATCGCCGAGATCGCCGACCTGGTCGGTGACACGGAGACCCGTACCGCCGCGCTGAACGCCATCCGGTCCACGCTGAACGACTGGTTCACCGCCACCCCCGGCAAGACGGACCGGGTCTTCTACTACGACCGGAACTGGGGCACCCTGATCGGCTACCCCGCGTCGTACGGCTCCGACCAGGAGCTCAACGACCACCACTTCCACTACGGGTACTTCATCGCGGCCGCCGCGACGCTGGCCAAGTTCGACCCGACCTGGGCCACCACAGACCGGTACGGCGGCATGGTCGACCTGCTCATCCGGGACGCCAACAACTACAGCCGTGAGGACACCCGCTTCCCGTACCTGCGGGACTTCGACATCTACGCCGGGCACGACTGGGCCTCCGGGCACGGCTCGTTCGCCGCCGGCAACAACCAGGAGTCGTCGTCGGAGGGGATGAACTTCGCCAACGCCCTCATCCAGTGGGGACAGGCCACCGGCAACACGGCCGTCCGGGACGCCGGCATGTTCATGTACACCAACCAGGCGGCGGCGATCCAGCAGTACTGGCTCGACGTCGACGACGAGAACTTCCCGGCCGCGTTCGGGCACTCGACGGTCGGCATGGTCTGGGGCGACGGTGGTGCGTACTCCACCTGGTTCAGCGCCGACCCGGAGATGATCCAGGGCATCAACATGCTGCCGGTCACCGGTGGCCACCTCTACCTGGGCCACCGGCCGGCCTACCCCCGGGCCAACTACGCCGAACTGGTCCGCAACAACGGCGGCGAACCCACGGTCTGGCAGGACATCCTCTGGCAGTTCCTGGCTCTCGGCGACCCCGACGCGGCACTGACGAAGCTGCGCGCCAACCCCGGCTACACCCCGGAGGAGGGCGAGAGCCGCGCCCACACGTTCCACTGGATCCGCAACCTGGCGGCACTGGGCCAGGTGGACACCGGCGTCACCGCGAACCACCCGCTGGCGACCGTCTTCACCCGCAACGGCGCCCGCACCTACGTGGCCAGCAACATCACCGCCGCACCGCTGACGGTGACCTGGTCCGACGGCACCCGGCTGACGGTCGCGGCCGGACGGACGGCGACCACCGGGGCGTACACCTGGAGCGGCGGCAACGCGGGCGGCGGCGCGAGCCCGAGCCCGACGCCGACCAGCCCGACGCCGACCCCCACCACCCCGAGCCCGACGCCGACCACACCCCCGCCCAGCGGCTCGCCGACGCGGTACCTGCTCCCCGGCGGTGGCCTGGGGGCGGCCGGCGGCGCGACGACCACCACGGTGGCCGGCGCCGGCGGCACCAACCACGACGGCACGCCGACCAACCCGGTGGTCTTCACCGCGACCGGGCTGACCATGGCGTACTCGGGTGGGCAGACCCGGTTCGATCTGTTCCTCGACGCCGGCTCGGCCGTCGGCAACGGGGTGCAGGCGCGGGTCTCCTACGACCTGACCGGTGACGGGACCGTCGACCGGGTGGAGACGTACCGCTACTTCGCCACCGACCCGGTCCCCGGTTACGAGCACTACACCCAGAACGCCGGACTGCTCTCCGCCACCGGCACCCTCGGCAACCTGTCGAACGGCACGGTGAAGGTGGAGGTCTGGTCCGCCATCGGCACGAACCCGACCACCCTCGGCCTCGGCGACCGCTCGGTCGTCACGCTGCCGTACGCCTGATCCGGCCTACCACCACCAGCCCGCGCCGCCGGTCGTACCCCCGACCGGCGGCGCGGGCGCGTAGTTTGCAGGTCATGACCGCCCGGGATCCCATCGCCGACCTGCGCCGGATCGCGTTCCTGCTGGAACGGGCCAACGAGGCCACCTACCGGGTCCGGGCGTTCCGGTCGGCGGCGAAGGCCCTGGCCGAGCTGCCGGCGAAGGAGGTCGCCGAGCGCGCCCGCACCGGCAAGCTCACCGAGCTGACCGGCGTCGGCGACGTCACGGCCCGCTGCGTCGCCGAGTCGCTGGCCGGCGAGGAGCCGGTCTACCTGCGCCGGCTGGTCGCCACCGAGGGCACCGACCTGGACGCCGCGGCCACCGCGCTGCGGACTGCGCTGCGCGGCGACTGCCACACCCACTCCGACTGGTCCGACGGTGGGTCGCCGATCGAGGAGATGGCGCTCGCGGCGGTCGAGCTGGGCCACGAGTACGTGGTGCTGACCGACCACTCGCCCCGGCTCAAGGTGGCCCGGGGCCTCACCGCGGACCGCCTGCGCAAACAGCTCGACCACGTCGCGGCGGTGAACGAGGCCCTGCCCAAGGGGTTCCGCATCCTCACCGGCATCGAGGTGGACATCCTCGCCGACGGCTCGCTGGACCAGACCGACGAGCTGCTGGCCCGGCTGGACGTGGTGGTCGGCTCGGTGCACAGCGGGCTGAGCGACGAGCGGGCGAAGATGACCCGCCGGATGCTGGCCGCGATCGACAACCCGCACCTGGACATCCTCGGCCACTGCACCGGGCGGATGGTGTCGTCCCGCCCGGCCGGGGTGAAGGGTCCGGGTGACCGCGCGCACCGGCCGCGTACCCGGGGCGAGAGCGACTTCGACGCGGACGCGGTCTTCGCCGCGTGCGCCGAGCGCGGCGTGGCTGTCGAGATCAACTCCCGGCCGGAGCGGCAGGACCCGCCGAAGCGGCTGATCCGCCGGGCCCTGGAGGCCGGCTGCCGGTTCGCCATCAACACCGACGCGCACGCCCCGGGGCAGCTGGACTGGCAGCGGTTCGGCTGCGAGCGGGCGGCGCTCTGCGGCGTCCCCGCCGACCGGGTGGTCAACACCTGGCCGGCCGACCGTCTGCTCAAGTGGGCCCGCACCCGCCGCTGACCCCCCGACCGGGGGCCACGATGTCGCCGAAACGGCGGTGTCCGCGAGCCGGGAGACCGCCGTTTCGCCGCAACGGAGTGGATCAGTGTCGGACCGGCACGCCGTCAGGTCCGGGCCGGCGGGGTCAGCGGGCGGCGGGCTCCGCGGCCGGCACGGCGGGGATGCCGGTAACCGCCTCGGCGCGCGGGCGGCGCCGGCCGACCAGGCCCTGCGTCACCGCGACGCCGAGCAGCACGACCAGCGCGCCGACGGGCTGGTGCCAGTTCATCCGCTCGTCGAGCACCACCGCGCCGATCAGCACCGCGAAGATCGGGATCAGGTAGGTCACCGTGGAGGCGGTGCTCGCGCCGGCCACCCGGATGTTGCGCAGGTTGATCACGAAGGCCAGCCCGGTGCCGAGCGCGCCGAGCGTGACCACGCTGCCCACCACCGGCGCCGACAGCTCGGTCGGCACGGGCGGCGCCCCGACCACCAGCGGACCGACCACCGCGAGCTGCGCCGTCGCCACCAGCAGCTGCGCCGCGGAGAGCGACAACCCGGAGTACGCGCTGCCGGCGATGAACTTCTTCTGGTACGGAATGGCCACGCCGTAGCAGGCCGCCGCACCGAAGCACATCAACTGGCCGGTGAAGTGCGAGCCACCCACGCCCTCCCAGACGCCGAGCACCACCAGCACGCCGAGGAAGCCCAGCCCGAGCCCGACCGCCCGGCGCGCGGTCAGCCGCTCGGTACGGAAGGCCAGCACCGCCAGCGGCAGCACGATGAGCGGCGTGGTGGCGTTCCAGATGCCGGCGAGCATCGACTCGACACGCTGCTCGCCGTAGCCGAAGAGGGTGAACGGGAGCGCCACCCCGAACGCGGCGACCACGACCAGGTGCGCCCAGACCCGGGGCTCCCGCGGCAGCCGGTCGCGGAGCACGGCGAGCACCACCAGCAGGGTGAGCGCGCCGGTGGCCACCCGGTAGAGGGTGAGATGCAGCGGGTGCAGCTCCTCGATGCCGACCTTGATGAAGAGGAAGCTCGCACCCCAGATCGCGGCGAGCGCCAGGAAGCCGGGCAGCCAGCTGCGCAGCGGCGCCCGGTCAGGGGTCACATGGGTGGTCACCCCTGACACTCTGCCGCAGGGGTACGACGATGTCCCGCGAAAATCGGACGCCGTGTCGACCGCCACAGCGAGCCCGCGACCGCGCGGCCGTCGACGGGTCGAGCCGCTGCGGGAGCCACCCAGGAACCCCGGCGGCGCACCGTCGTTGATCAGCCGGGAGGGGTGAGGCGTTGATGCTGCTGACGCGCGGGTCGGATCCGGTGCTCGACCTCGCCGGCGGGTGGACGGTGCAGCGCGCGGAACGCCACCTGCGGGTCGGTGAGCTGGCCGGCGCCCGGCACGAGTGCGTCGACGGTCGGCTGGTGGTCACCCCGTTCCCGCCCGCCACCGAGAGCATCGCGATGGCGAGCCTGGCCAGCGCCCTGGTGCCGGCGGCCGAGGCGACCGGCCGGCACGTGCTCGGCCGGGTCAACCTGACCTTCTCGCCGACCTGCTGGATCCAGCCGGACGTCACGGTGCTGCACACCCTCCCCGCCACCGACGAGGAGGAACGGTGGGTGCCGGCGCAGCTGTGCGTCCTGGCCGTGGAGTTCGTCCGGCCCGGCGGTCCCGCGCCGGACGGGGCGGACAAGCGGCGCCGCTGCGCCGAGGGCGGCGTGCCGTACTTCATGCGGGTGGAGATCGGCGGCCGGATGCGCCGGGTGGCAATGGAGCTGTTCGGCCTCGACGGCGACGGGCACTACGTGCCCACCGCGCGGGCGGTCGGCGGGCAGCGGCTGCGCGCCCGGTCGCCGTTTTCGATCGACGTCGACCCGGCGCGACTGCTGCCCGAACACGCCAAACACGCTCGACATCAGGGCCGGTCGGTCACGTAGGGTCGCAGCGTGGGACGAATCGATGACCTCGCGAACCGCTACGTGGCCGACTGGGCCCCGTTGAGCCCGACCGGCGCCACCTACGTCGGTATCGCCGGCTACGACGACCAGCTCGACGACCTTTCCCCGGCCGGCTACGAGGCCCGGGCCGAGCTGACCCGGCGCACCCTCGCCGACCTCGACGTGACCGAGCCGGACACGGAGATCGAGCGGACGGCCAAGGAGGCCATGCAGGAACGCCTCGGCCTGGACCTCGCCCGGTACGACGCGGGTGAGGTGACCAGCGAGGTCAACGTGATCGCCAGCGGGCTGCACGAGATCCGCATGGTGTTCGACCTGATGCCGACCGAGGGCGAGGCCGCCCAGGCCAACGTCGCGGCCCGGCTCAACCGGTTCGCCACGACGCTGGAGGGCTACAAGACCACCCTGCGCGAGGCGGCCGCCGCCGGCCGGATCAGCTCGAAGGTGCAGCTGGTCGAGGTGGCCAAGCAGTGCGACGTCTGGACCGACCCGAACGGCGACAACTTCTTCCACGGCCTGGTGGAGCGGCTCGGCGTGGACGGCACCCTCGGCGCCGACCTGCGCCGGGGCGCCGCGTCCGCCACCGCCGCCACCGCCGAGTTCGGCCAGTTCCTCCGCACCGAGCTGGCCCCGCAGGGGCGGGACAAGCAGGCCGCCGGCCGGGAGCGGTACGAGCTGGCCTCCCAGTACTTCCTCGGCGCGAAGGTCGACCTCGACGAGACGTACGCCTGGGGTTTCGCGGAGCTGGCCCGGCTGGAGGCCGAGATGCGGGCGCTGGCCGGGCGGATCGTCGGCCCGGGCGCGACCATCGACGAGGCGGTGGCGGCGCTCGACGCCGACCCGGCCCGGACCATCCAGGGCAAGGAGGCGTTCCGGGACTGGATGCAGGCGCTGGCCGACAAGGCCATCAGCGACCTGCACGGCACCCACTTCGACATCCCGGAGCAGGTCCGCCGGATCGAGTGCTGCCTGGCGCCGACCAGTGACGGGGCGATCTACTACACCGGGCCGAGCGAGGACTTCTCCCGCCCGGGTCGGATGTGGTGGGCGGTGCCGCAGGGCATCACCGACTTCTCCACCTGGCGCGAGGTGACCACCGTCTACCACGAGGGCGTGCCGGGGCACCACCTCCAGGTGGCGCAGACGGCGGTCCGGGCCGAGCTGCTCAACCGCTGGCAGCGGCTGCTCTGCTGGGTCTCCGGGCACGGCGAGGGCTGGGCGCTCTACTCCGAGCGGCTGATGGACGACCTGGGCTACCTGGAGGATCCGGGCGACAAGCTCGGCATGCTCGACGGGCAGGCCATGCGGGCAGCCCGCGTGATCGTCGACATCGGCATGCACCTGGAGCTGGAGATCCCGAAGGACAACCCGTTCGACTTCCACCCGGGCGAGCGCTGGACGCCGGAGCTGGGCTGGGAGTTCATGCGGGCGCACTGCCGGGTGCCGGACGAGAACCTGCGCTTCGAGCTCAACCGCTACCTGGGTTGGCCGGGGCAGGCGCCGTCGTACAAGGTGGGCGAGCGGATCTGGCTCCAGGCCCGCGAGGAGGCGAAGGCCCGCAAGGGCGCCGACTTCGACCTCAAGGAGTTCCACCGGCAGGCGCTCGACCTCGGCTCGCTGGGGCTCGACCCGCTGCGCAAGGCGCTGGCCCGCCTCTAGGACCTGGGTGCGGGGTCGGGGGCGGGCGGGACGGCCCGCCCCCGGCCACCAGGGGTGGTGGGACGCAGGTCAGGGGAGACTGAGCTTCAGCGCCGGCCGGGCGGTCAGCGTGTTCGAGTCGACGAACGCCAGGTCGATCACCGGGTCGGTGAAGGTGACCGAGATCGGCAGGGTGACCGGGATGCCGTCCGGGAACGGCAGGTCCGGCGTCAGCGTGATCTTGATGCCGAGCAGCCGGCCGACGAACCGGGTGGCGTAGAACGCCACGTCGCCCTGCACGGTGAGCCGGTCGGTGACGTATTGCTGGTTGCGCCCCGCCGGGCCGTCCGCCACCAGCTTGAAGTCGTCGGTGACCGCCTTGCTCATGCTGAACTTCAGCGCCTTGAGCGTGCCGTTCGCGGTCGGCAGGTCGACGATCCCCTCGAACCGCAGCGAGCTCATGGTGACCGACGAACCGGTCAACTTGGACGGCTGCTGGGCCACCTTCGGCTGCCCCGGCTCGGGGGCGATCCGCGGCAGCAGCTTGCCGGGCTCGACCTGGCCGGGCCGGCTCGGCCGACTCGGCCGGCTCGGCGCGCAGCCGGTGCGGCTCGACGTCCGACCGGTGGCGGTCGGCCTGGCGGTCGGCGCGACCGCCTTCGCGCTCGGTGTCGGACTGGCCGAGGGGCTGGCGCTCGGCTCCTCGCGCCCGCCCCCGGTGAAGAGGTCGCCGATCCCGCGCAGGATGTCGCCGAGCACCCCGCCGCCGCGGGTGGGGGTCGGCGACGGGCTCGCGCTGGCCGACGGCGTGGCGGTCGGCGCGCTCCGGCCGGGGGTGGCGGAGGGGGTGGCGGCCGGCACGGACGGGCAGGTGGTGGTCGCGGCCGGAGCGGGGACCGCCGGGGCGGCCTGCACCGGCGACGGGCGGGTGGCGACCAGCCCGGCGGCGGAGAGGCCGAGCACCACCAGCGCCACGGCGAAGTAGCGCGGGTCGCGGGGCCCGGCGGGCGGGGCGTCGTAGCCGGCGGGAGCCGGGGCGGGACGCTCCTGCTCGTACGCCGGCGCGTCGCCGCGCTGGTGGGGCAGGGTCGGGAGCAACTCGTCCGCCAGCGTGGGGTCGTCGGAACCGGCGGTGTCCTCGGCACCCGGGGCGTCCACCGCGGTGGCGGGGGCGTCGGTCGACCTGAGCGGCGTCCAGGCGAAGCCGAGGGCGCTGCCGACCATGCCGAGCAACAGGCCGAGGAAGAAGCCGCCGAGGTTGAGACCCATCAGCGAGTAGATCGTGGTGACCGCGGCGACGATCGAGTAGAAGAGCCGCTGCCCCGGGCTGAACCAGAGCAGCAGCCCGCAGGTGAGCAGGATGACGGGGATCAGCAGCGAGTAGAGCCCGGTGGCTCCGGACTGGAAGCTCAGGCCGTTGAGCGTCATCCGGGTGGAGGCGAACATCTCCACCCCGGCCAACGCGGTGAGCAGGCCGCCCCAGAACGGCCGGGTCCGCCGCCAGCGGCGGAACCCCCGCCAGGCCCGGCCGAGGCCACCGGCGCGGACGTGTTGCGGATCGGCGGTTGTCACGTACTCCTCCTCCTGGCGGAGCGGGGGAACGAGGGACAGGGAGGTGGCCCGCGGCGCGTGCCCGCCGCGGGCCACGCTTCAGCTCAGAAGCATTCCTTGCCCTTGGCGGCGTCCCCGACGTTGACCTTCAGCCGGAGGCCGGTCAGGTTGAAGGTGGCCGCCGTGGTGTAGCGGGACACCTGCTCCAGGCCGGTGATGGTGACGTGCTGGGCATCCTGGCCGAACGAGCCGGCCTGCGCCGACGCGTTCAGGTCTCTGGCGTCGCGGCCGATCCTGATGTTGGTGAACGTCGCGTTGCCGTCCAGGCTGTCCATCGCGATCAGCATGTCCTTGGCGGTCGCCGGCTTGTCGTCACCGGCGTTGATGGTGAGGACCACCGGCAGGCCGGGCAGGTCGGCCCGGACCGACTGGCAGAGCTTGTACAGCTCGGCGCTGCTGATCTCGGAGAGGGCGACGGGGTGGACCTTGCCGTTCTTCTCCTTGACGATGCCGCCGTACTGCTTGAAGCCGTCACCCTCCAGGCGCTCAGCACCGATCTTGAAGGTCTGGCCGGAGACGGTGATGTCGGACGCGATCGCGCCGGACTGCATGCCGAACAGGATGGCGCCGACGGCTGCGGTCGCGGGCACCATCATCGCGGCGAAACGCCGCCACCGGGTACGTCCCGGGTTCTCGATCCGATCCTGCACGGGTTCCTCCTGGATGAGGGGCGGTGCTCTTCGGGGTGGTGTGCCGGTCGGTGGACGGGGGCCGTCCCGGGCCGGGCCGTATCACCTGTTACCGGCGAGTAACGAACGTGCGAATGATGGTGCACCCGCTGAGGCGTGGGTCACAAGACCTCACCTACGGTCCCGTAACTTGTGGACCACGCGGTGATCGACTCTTGTCACCCACGGTGGAACGAGACCCAGGACTCACGATCGGATCAACCATCCAAAAGGGGCATTCGGCGCCACGCCGGTGACTCAGCGCAGTCAAACCATCGACAGGTTACGATTAAGTAACAAGTGCTGAGCGTGACGACACGAACGCGAAGAGGGCGGGTCGACGAATCGACCCGCCCTCTTCGAAGGTGCTACCGCGTCAGTGCTTCTCCCGCTCGTCCGACGCCGGCCGCTGGGCCGGCACCGTCGGCTCGTCGTCCGCGCGCCAGTTCGTCGACGCGGGCGGGATCTCGTCGGTCAGCGGTCCGCCCTCGGCGGGCTGCCGATTCTGCACCGACTCGTCCTGCCGCGTCGGCGCATCGACCGGCGCCGGGGCGTCGTCCGCCCGGTGACGCGCGGCGGCGGACGCCCGGCGGCCGGCGATGACCAGCCAGAGGCCCACCAGCAGCAGCAGCGCGCCGAGGACCGCCAGGGCGATCGGGAGCGTACGGCTGATGAGCTGGAGCTTGTCCCGCGTCTCCCCGGCCGACTTGGTGCTGTTGGCGATGGTCGCGTCGTCGTAGGTGAAGTCCGCGTCCAGCAGGGTGACCGTGCTGCCCTGGTCCGGCACGAAGGTCTTCTTCTGCTGCTCGCGCACCTTCACGAAGTTGCCGCTGGTCGGCTCGACCCAGATGGTCCGGGTGTTGGCGTAGGTGACCTTGCCGGTGGTGGCGCCCGGCGCCAGCGCGTTGGCCAGCGCGGAGAGCGAGCCGGCCGCCGTGTTCAGCTCGGTCTCCGGGATCGTCTGCACGTACCGGTACGCGTCGGTGCCGTTGACCTTCTCGGTGCCGTCGAACTTGATCGGCAGCCCCTTGCGCAGGTCCCGGTCGAAGTACAGGTAGTCCTTCTTGTCCGCCTTGAAGGGGAACTTGTAGGTCTGCCCCTCGAAGGTCACCGAGTCGTTGTCGCTGGCCTTGCCGTCGGTGTCGAGGAACTGCTTGTCCCACTTCCGCGCCGCCGCCGTCTCGCGGTCGAGCGCCAACTCGGCCGAGTACAGGCTGACGTCCGAATTGTCGTCGGTGCGGACCACCCGGCCGTACGCCTGCCAGACGACCGCCTCGCCGGCCAGGTCGCCGGTCATCTCCTTCTCCGTCGTCGACGCCTGCGGAACCACCTCGGTGGTTGCCTTCAGGGTGCCGGTCTGGATCGTCGGCTTGCCACCGACGACCTGCATGAACGTGGCGTTCTCCGCGACCGCGACGCTGGCCTTGAGGCAGCCGTCCGGCTCGTTCTTGGCGTCGCAGAACGTCAAGTCGTACGGCAGCTTCGTCACCGAAGGAGCCACGTAGTAAGCCGTTCCCGCGGCAACCGCGAGAAACAAGACGCCAATGCCGAACAGCACGGCACCCAGGCGAGCCTTCACTGATCCTCCCCAACAAAGACGGTCAGCCGGTGTCCGGCGAGCGTTCGGTCTGCAAAACTGGGCCGGATGTTACTCCCGGGTTACATATCCACGCGACCCTCTGGACGGCTGATGTCTGCTCCGATCCCCGATCAGGTTCTGCGACGGCTGCCCGCGCTCGACGCGATACGGGTGATCGGTGCGCTCGCCGTCGTGGGGCACCACGTCGGTTTCGCCACCGGACGCAACACCGGCGACGCCGCCATCGGTGCCTGGTTGTCCCGGCTCGACGTGGGTGTCGCCGTGTTCTTCGTCCTCTCGGGGTTCCTGCTCTTCCGGCCGTACGCACACGCGCAGGCAACGTACCAGCGTCCCCCCGCTGCCGGTAGGTACCTCTGGCGGCGCGCCACCCGGATCCTGCCCGCGTACTGGGTGGCGGTGGTGGTCTGCCTGCTGGTGCTTCCGCACAACCGCGACGCGACGACCGGCGACTGGCTGCGGCACGCCACACTGACGCAGATCTACCAGCACGGGCAGTTGAAGCACGGCATCAGCCAGACCTGGAGTCTCGCCACCGAGGTCACCTTCTACCTGCTCCTGCCGGTGCTCGCCGCGCTGTTGCTGGGCCGGCGCCCCCGCCCGGACCGGGTGTCCAGGATCGCGGTGGCCGCGCTGGTGGTGACCGGGGCGTGGGTCGCGCTGATGCACCTGGGCCTGCTCAGCCTCGGCCTGCACACCATGTGGCTGCCGTCGTACGCGGGCTGGTTCGGCGCCGGCATGGCCCTGGCCAGCGCGCACGTCGCGCTGCGCACCGGCGCCGGTACCCGCTGGCGGTGGCTGGACGACCTCGGCCGCGCCCCGCTGGCCTGCTGGGCGATCGCCCTGGCCGCCCTGGCCGTCGCCACCACCCCGGTCACCGGCCCGCGCGACCTGGCCGAGCCCACCGCCGGCGAGTTCGCCACCAAGCTGGTGCTCTACCTGGTCGTCGCGGTCATGCTGATCGTCCCGGTCGCGTTCGGCCCGCAGACCCGCACCAAGGGCGTCTTCGACAGCGTCGTCGGCCGGTGGCTCGGCCGGGTGTCGTACGGGCTCTTCCTCTGGCACCCGTTCGTGCTGGAGGGCATCTACCTCGTCGACGACCGGCCGGAGTTCACCGGCGACCCGCTCGGCACCTTCGGACTCACCGTCGCCGGTGGGCTGGTCCTCGCCTCAATCAGCTACTACGCGGTGGAGAAGCCCTTCCAGCGGTGGGGCGCTCAGAGGCCGCGCCGGAAGCGGCGCAGCACCAGCGAGAGCCAGAGCAGCGTGGCGGTGGCGACCGCGGCCAACTGAGGCTGCCACGCGGTGTGCCCGCCTCCGGTCGCCATGTACCACCCGGCGACCGCGAAGCAGGCCACCGGCAGCCAGCGCACGGTGCTCCGGCGCAGCCGGTGCATCCCGCGCCGGTCCGGCGGATGCAGGTGCGGCTCCAGCATCCGCCCGGCGAGCACGCCGAGGAACACCAGCAGCGCCACGCCGACCGCCGCCGGACCGCCTACCAGCAGCAACGCGCCGCCGCCGACGAGTGCGGCGAGGAACCGGCCGCGCCGGCGGCGGGCCACCGCCGGCAGCGGTGCCGGAGTACGCCTCGACGGCAGCACCGCCAGCAGCGCGAGCCCGGCGAGCAGCACCGCCCCGGCGCCGAGCGCCAGCACGTACTCGTCGTCCGGGGCGAAGCGGAGCTCCACCTTCCCGCGGTATCCGGCGGGCACCAGCCAACCCTGCTGCCAGCCGTCCACCACGAACGGGGTCAGCGTCTTCCCGCCGGCGGTGGCGACCCAGCCGGCGTTCGCGTTCTCCCGCAGGGCCAGCACCCGCTCGCCGGCGTAGCCGGTGAGGTGCAGGTCCCGGCGGGTGGCGGACCAGCCGTTGATGCGTACCGCCGTCCGGGTGGCCACCGGCTCCCCGGTGCCGGCCGCCGCACCACCGGTGGCACCCGGCGTCGCCCCCAGCGGGGTGAGGGTGAGCTGTGTCGGCACGGCGAGGCGAGTCCCCGCCGCCAGAAGCCGGGTCCCGCCGAGGGCCAGCTTCAGCGGCTCCCGAGCGCCCGGACCGCAGAGAACCGCGTTCACCTCGCGCAACTCCAGCAGGTCGCGACGGTTGGCCACCAGCGCCGTCCGGCGCTCCTCGCCGGCCACCGAGACGGTGGGGCCGCTGCCGCAGGGCAGGACGACCCGCTTGAGGGGGTCGGCCCGGGTCACCGGGGTGGCCGGCAGCACGGTCAGCTCCCCCACCCCGACCGGCAGGTTCCGGGTGAGCCGCCGGTACGGGTCGTACGAGCGGGCGGGGACGATGTCCGAAATCAGCACGGTGATCTCGTCGCTGTGCAGGGGTTGGTCGAAGAGGACCGTGCCACCCGCGTCCAGCACTCCGCCGCGCATCCCCTCGTCGCCGATCACGGTGACCCGCCAGGGGCGGGCCGCCGCCGCGGTGGACGGCAGCGCCATCCGCAGGCCGGTGATCGTGCGCGGCTTCGGCCAGGTCACCCGCAGCCACGGCTGCTGGTCGGAGTCGGCGGCGTACCAGGTGGTCGACCCGTCACCGTCGACCACCGCGCCGGGCCGGGCGGCCGGATCGGGCACGCCGACGGTTGAGGCGGCGATCGTCGGGGTGACCCCGGTGGTCACTGCCGCCGCGCCACCGGCGTCGAGCAGCGCGTTGACCGCCGCCCCCGACCTCGGCCGGGCCCGGAGGGCGACCTGGTAGCTGGCGGCGATCGGCAGGTCCACGGTGCGGTCGATCTTGTCGGAGTCCTCGGAGGCCCGCACCAGCCCGCCGTCGCAGATCGGCCGTCCCCGGTCGAAGACGCATGCCGGCACGGACGGCGCGGCGGTGAGCACCATCGAGGCCGGCGCGTCGGTGACCGGCGGGGACGGCACGACGAGGGTACGGGCGGCCTGCACGCCGGGGATGACGAGCTCGGAGATGCCCACCCCGCCGAAGCCGGCCCGCACGTCGAAGACCTGCTCCACGGTGACCCGGACGACCCGTGTCGGGTAGCCATCGGGCAGGGCGACGTCCAGGACCCGGCCGGAGGTCTCCGCCGTGGTCTGCTGCCGTCCGGCGGTCACGGTGACCTTGGTGGGCAACGAGTCGGCCCCGGTGTCGAAGGTGATCCGGAGGTTGCGGACGACCTGGGGCTGGAGCAGCTCCACCTCGAACCACTGCCCGGTCGCCACCGTGCCCGGTGCGGACCGCCAGGACGTGCTCAGGTCACCGTCGACGGCCGCGTACGGCTGGTGCTCGGGGCGGGCGCCGCCCAGCGGCTGCGCCTGCGACCAGGCGCTGGACGCGGAGACCCCGCGGATGCCGAGGTACCGCACCACGGTCGACGCCTCATCGCCCCAGTCCGGCAGGTAGTCCCGGGCCGGGGCGTCCAGGCGGGGCCGCTCGCCCGGGGTCAGGGTGGCCGAGGCGTTGTCGTGCTGCTGCCCGAAGGCGACCTCGCGGCGGCGCAGCCCGTCGGTGAGCGTGACCGGCGTGTCGCCGAGCTGGGCCGGACGGTCGCCGGCGAGCACCGTCGGCGCGTCGGAGAGCCGGCCGGACGCGGCCAGCGGCAGCAGTGACTCCGGCCCGCCGACCACGGTGGCCACGTCGTCCGCGTCGTACGCGACGACCGGGTCGACCGGGCGGCGTACCTCGAACACCTCCAGCGCCCGGACCCTGGTGTCCAGACCACGGTCGACGAAGTTGCCGGGGAGCCAGCCACCGCCGACCTCGGGCCCGAACGCGCGGACGGGGGCGATGCCGGGCGAGCGGAGCAGCGCCTGGCGCACCACCACCGGCTGGGTGGCGCCGCTGCGGCCGTAGTCGAGGTCGGAGCGGAGCAGCAGGTACCGCACGCCGGAGCGGGCGAGCAGGTCGGCCAGGCCGGCAGAGCCCTGCCCGCCGGCCAACGCCGACTCCACCGCGTCGAGCAGCCGGATGGTGCCGGGCGGGGTGAGCGGCACCGAGCTGCGTACCGCCCAGGGCCGTTCCAGCAGCGGTTGGGTGATCTCGTCGCTCGGGCTGCCCCAGAGGTAACGGGGGAACCTGGCGGCGGGCACCACCAGCACCCGGTCGTCGCCGACGTTGCGGTCCAGCCAGGTCGTCGCCGCCTGCCAGTACCCGGGGACGTCGCGGAAGCTGCCCGGTGCGGCCAGCCCGCCGCCGAGCGCCGGGGCCGCCACCGCGCCGACCGCCACCAGGGCCGTCCCGGTGACCAGGGCGGCGCGCAGCCGGACCGGCTGCAGGAGGCGGGGCACCAGGGCGGCCAGCTCGGGGCGGTCCCCGGTACGGGCGGCCCGCAGCACCAGCCCGACCAGGTGGGCCAGGCCGAGGATGAGCGGCAGCCGGAGCACCGCGTCGAACTTGTGCACGTTGCGCAGCGGCGCGCCCACCGCGTCGAGGAAGGTGCGTTGGGTCTGCGCGCCGAAGCCGTCGAGCGGCCCGACGTGGCCGAGCCCGACCAGCGCCAGCCCGACCAGCAGCCCGGTGACCAGGAAACGCCGGTACGGCATGCCGCGCCGGGCCAGCCCGGCGATGCCGAGACCGGCCACCACCAGCGTGGCGACCACCAGCGGTTGCTCGGTGGCCAGCCGCCAGCCGGCCGTCCAAGGCGGCCCGTACGCCCCGTTGAGGTACGCGTGCCAGTGCGACGCGCCGCGCAGCACGGTGGTGGTGTCGGTCGGCGCGGTGGTCACCGGCGCGGTCTCGATGTAGTCCAGGAAGGGTGGGCTGTACCGGCCGAGCAGCAGCAGCGGCACCAGCCACCAGGCGGTCGCCGCCGCCACGGCCAGCCCCCAGGCGACCAGGGCCTTCACCCGCAGCCGGAACGGATGCAGGCCGACGAGCCAGAGCGCGGCCAGCGGCACCACCGCCAGCACCGCGGTCGCGTTGACCCCGCCCGCGCAGGCCACCAGCAGCGCCGACCGGGTGACCGCCCGGCGCAGCGGCGCCCCCTGCGCCAGCCCGACCAGCGGGACGAGCACCCAGGGCGCGATGGCGCTGGGCCACGCCTCGACCGAGATGGGGCCCAGCTCGGTGAGCAGCCGGGGGGAGAGTGCGAAGGCCACGCCGGCGAGCAGCCGGGCCCATGGGGTGCCGATATGCAGTCGCTCGGCGAGCCGGACCACGCCGGTACAGGCCACCGTCATCACCAGGGCCCACCAGAGCCGCTGTACCACCCAGGCGGGCAGGGCCAGCAGCTTGCCGGCCAGGAAGAACGGGCCCATCGGCCAGAGGTAGCCGTACGCCTGATTCTGGAGCTGGCCGAAGGTCCCGTCCGGATCCCAGACGTGCAGGGACCGGGTCAGCCATCCGGCCGGATCGATGGCGAGATCGACCTTGGTGTCGATGACCACCAGCCCCGGGTCCTGGAGGAACGCGAGGGCGGACAAAGCCACACAGACCGCGACCAAGCGGAGACGCCACACCGTCCTCGGTGTGGCGTCCGGCCTGTCGGCCGGCCCCGGGCGGCCCGGCGACTGCAGCATCTCGTCTCCGATCGGGCATTGCGGCTTTCGTGACGCAGCCCATAGTGTGACGCGACTGTGAACATTACTCGGCAGTAGGAGTGAGCGTTGGAAGCACCGGCTGCCGCCACCCGGCACGTACTGTTCCTCAACTGGAGAGACACCCGGAACCCGGAGGGCGGCGGATCCGAGGTCTATGTCGAACGGATCGCCGGGGAACTCGTCCGGCGCGGTCACCGCGCGACCCTGCTCTGCGCCACCCACACGGCGGGCCCCGCCGAGGAGACCACCGCCGACGGCATACGCGTGCTGCGCCGCGGCGGCCGGCACACGGTCTACCTGCGCGCCGCCCTGGTCTACCTGGCCGGCGCCCTCGGCGTCGGCCCGCTGAGCCGCCGGCACGGCGGCCGGCCCGACCTGATCGTCGACGTCGGCAACGGCCTGCCCTTCCTCTCCGCCCTCTACGCCCGCCGCCCGGTGATCGCGCTGGTGCACCACGTGCACCGGGAGCAGTGGCCGGTGGTGCTCGGCCGCTGGCTCGCCAGCTTCGGCTGGTGGGTCGAGTCCTGGCTGGCCCCGCGCGTCTACCGCCGCTGTCAGTACGTCACCGTCTCGGCCGCCACCCGCGACGAGCTGGCCGGCCTCGGCATCGACCCGGCCCGGGTCGCCATCGTGCACAACGGCACGCCCGACATGACGGTCGGGCCGGTGGCCCGCTCACCGCAGCCCTCCCTGGTGGTGCTCGGCCGGCTGGTCCCGCACAAGCAGGTCGAGGTCGCGCTGCACGCCCTCGCGCAACTCGGCGACGAACTGCCCGGACTGCACCTGACCGTGGCTGGTCAGGGCTGGTGGGAGGCGCAGCTGCGCCAGCTCGCCGCCGACCTCGGTGTCACCGACCGGGTCCGGTTCACCGGCTTCGTCACCGACACCGAGAAGCGGGAACTGCTCGCCGCCGCCTGGGTGGCGCTGACCCCGTCGCTCAAGGAGGGCTGGGGGCTGACCATCGTCGAGGCCGGCGCGGTCGGCACCCCGACGGTGGCGTTCCGGGGCGCGGGCGGGGTCGAGGAGGCGGTGGTCGACGGCGAGACCGGCCTGCTCGCCGACGACGTCGACGACTTCGTGGCGAAGGTACGGCTGCTGCTGACCGACGACGCCTACCGCAGCACGATGGGGGAGGCGGCCCGCGCCCACGCGGCCCGGTTCACCTGGCCGGTTTCGGGGGAAAAGTTCGCGGCCCTCGTGACGAGGGCCGCGAACGTGCCGGCGGGAGCGCCGGTGGAGCAGATGGAGCGGTCCTACTTGGTGCCGTAGATCAGCTGTTCGTGCCGTAGATCAGCGGCAGGTTGGCACCACTGTTGCCGCTGCCGCCCGACTCGGTACGGGCGGCCTGCTCGGCCTCCGCCGCATCGGACGCCGTCGTGCCGGTCAGCGTGGTGGCCAGCGCCACGGTGCCGAAGGCACCCAGAGCGATCGCGGCGACCGCGACCAGAACCAACGAGAGAGCACTGCGCATGGCGCTTTCTTCCTCCTCCTGAGCTGCGTGCGCGGGACGTTACCACCAAGTAGCCAGCACCGGGAGGGCCACGAGGCCGATCAATGAGGGCCGGCACGGCGGCCGGGTCACGGGGCGGAGGGATTCTCGTAGAGGACCAGCTCCGGTCCCGCGTACACCTCACGGAGCCCGGTCAGGGCTGCCACGTCAACCGGTCGGCCCCCGGCGGTGCGCTGCACCACCACCCAGCGCACCCCGGTCGCGGCGACCGGGCCGCCCGCCCCGAGCACCCGCCCCACCTCCGCGGCACGCCGGTTCTCCCCGCTCACCTCGGTCGTGCCCACCCAGAGCGTGTCGTCGACCAGCACCTCGGCGTCCACGTAGCGGGGCAGGGGGTCGAGCACCGTCCGCCCCCCGTTCCAGGGGTAGGCCCGGTAGGCGCCGAACGGCAGCGACAGGACCTCCCCCGGCTGCCCGTCCAACCGCCGGGCGATGGCGTCCCAGTCCGCCGGGTACTGCACCGGCCGCAACCGGCCCGCCGCGCCGAACGCCAGGTCCGGCATGACCACCACCGGCAGCAGCAGCGCCCCGCCGAGCAGCGCCCGGCCACCGGCCACCGCACCCCGGGCGGTCGCCCAGGCGGCCAGCCGTTCCGCGCCGAGCGCGCCGGCCAGGACCAGCAGCAGCGCGTACGGCACGAGGAACTTCTGCCCGTCCCGGAGCAGTCCCGCCCCCGGCACCGTGGCGACCGCCCAGCCCAGCAGCGTGGCGAGCCCGGGCAGCACGCCGAGCAGCGCGGCGAGGAATCCGCCGGCGGCCAGCACCGCCAGCCGGGTCGCCACCCCCGCCGGCCAGCGCCGCCGCAGAGTCCGGAAGCCGAGCACCGCCAACGCCAGCAGCAGCACCGTGGCGACCGGCGCCAGCGGGGAGGACCGGCTCGCCGGGGTGGTCTGCGCGTTCCAGATCCCTCCGGTGCCGGCCAGCGCGCCCAGCACCCCGCTCCAGTTCTCCGCCTGGGCCGAGAAGGCCGCCACCCCGTCCGGGTCGGACCGCGCGTCCGCTCGCGTCCACGCGGTCGCCATTAGCCAGGGCAGGTTCAGCAGCAGCACCGCGCCCACGGCCAGGGCGGTCAGCCGGGCCGCCCCACGCCGGGCGACCAGCACGGCGACGGTGGCCAGCGCGACCACCCCGCCCGTCGGGGTCACCACCGCCGGCAGGGCCACCAGCACCAGCCGGCGCAGCGCCTTCGGCCGCTGTTCGCGTACGGCGATCGCGGCGGCGACCAGCCAGGGCAGCACACCGTACGCCAACAGCAGCCCCCAGTGCCCGATCAGCAGCCGCTCGGCCAGGTACGGCGTCCAGGCGTAGCCGACCGCGGCCACCGGCCGGGTGGCCGGGTGCCGCGCGGGCACCAGCCGGCCGGCCCCGATCGCGGCCGTCAGCAGGATCGCGGCGAGCGCCACCCGTTGCAGCAGCCAGCCCGGCGCCACCTGGCTGGCCAGCGAGACCAGCGCGTCCAGCGGCACCGCCCGGGGCAGCGACTCGCCCGGGGCGACCAGCTCGGCCCGCCACGGCTGGTGCGGCACGAACACCATGTCGTAGCTCAGCACCAGACCGGGTGCCGCCAGCGGGGCCAGCACCGCCACGGTGACGGCCAACCCGGTCGCGACGAGCATCGACCTCTCCCGCAGGGTTGACCTCCTCACTAGGCTGACCCGGCAAAAGGGCGCGCCGGCGTGGCGACACTGTACGCGCGCCCGGGCTAGGCCCGGCGGAGCCGGCGACACAGGGCGGACATGGTGACAGGGTCGGACGACGGACAGGGCCGCGCGGCGGGGCTCGGCAGGGCCGGGGTCGCGGTCACCCTGGCCGGCGTCTTCGTCAACGGCCTGGCGTACGTGGTGCCCGTCCTCGGCGCCCGCCACCTCGACCCGGCCGGGCTGAGCGCGCTGGCCACCCTGCTGGCGCTCGGCGCGATCGGCGGCGTCGCCAGCACCGGCCTGCAGATCGCCGTGGCCGTGCACCGCGCCCGGCACGGGCGGGCCGCCACCGCGCGCCCCACCCTGGTCACCGTGTTTGTCACCGCCGCACTGCTGGCCGTGGTCCTCCCGGTCTCCGCCGTCGCGCTCCGGCTGACCGGCCCGGCGGTGCTGCTTCTGGGCGTGCTCACCGTGGCCGTGGTGGCGGCCGGCCGGTGGCTCGGGGAACTCCAGGGCGACCAGCGCTTCCTGCGCCTGGCCGTCGGGATGGCGCTGCTCGCTGCCGGCCGGTACGGCGGCATGATCGCCGGACTGGCCCTCGGCGGCGGGCTGACCGGCGCCCTGTTGGCCGGTGCGGTCACCTCGCTGCTGGTGCTGGCCCTGCTGGTCCGCCTCAACCGGGGGGCCGGCATCGACCCGGTCTCCCCGACCCTGGACTCCCGTACGGTGCTCACCGCCAGCGGCGCCACCCTCGCCATGCTGGTCGTCTCGTACGCGGACCTGCTGCTGGCCCGCCGGTTCCTCCCGCCCGACGCCTCCGGCGTCTACGCCGTCGGCACCGTGCTCACCAAGGGGGCGCTGTGGGCGCCGCAGGTGGTGACCGTGATCGCCCTGCCCCGGCTGGCCAAGGGCGACCGCCGTACGCTGCTCGCCGCGCTGGCGCTGGTCGGCGCGGCGGGCGCGGTGCTGGTGCTCGCCGCCATGGTCGCCGGCGGTCTCGCCTTCGGCCTGGCCGGCGGCGCCGAGTACACCGCCTACGGCCGGTACGCGCCCCTCTTCGCCGCCACCGGCGCCCTGTACGCGCTGGTCTTCGTCCTGATCAACGCTCGGGTGGCGGCGTCCACGCGGTGGCCCTCCGCGCCGCTCTGGGCCGCCACCGTCGCGTTCGTCGGCGCGGTCGTCACCGTCGTGCCGCACTCCGTCGCCGGGATCGCGGTCGCCGCCCTGGCCACGGCGGCGCTCACCGCCGTGGTCACCGGGGCGTTGACGATGCGGCGCGAACCGGACAGCGCATCCACTTCGACCCGTCCGGCCCCTTCCGTGCCGTCCGTGGGTCATGACACCCTGCGAGGTGGTTGACCAGTAGACGGGGGTTTCTGGTGGCGGTGGCCGACACGGGCCGGGGGACGGCCGGTGCCCGCCGGCCAGCCCGCTGGCTGCTCTTCCTCTATGTGATCTGCCTGCTGGCGGCGGCGCCCACCGGCGTGCCGCGCCCGGTTGCCGGCGGCGGCCTTTCCGCCGAACGGTTGACCGCCCTCTTCGACAGCTACGGCGACACCTCCGGCCGTTGGACCGGCGCGGACCGGACGGCCTCGGTACGGCTGCCCGACGGCCGGCTGCTCTGGCTCTTCTCCGACACCTTCCTCGGACCGGTCAACCCGGACGGCTCCCGCCCGCGCACCGCGCCCTTCGTCAACAACTCCGCGATCGTGCAGCACAACGACCGGTTGGGGGAGACCCTGCACGGCGGCACCCCCGACGAGCCACGCGCCCTGGTCCCCTCGCCGTCGGCCGGGGAGTTCCACTGGATCGGTGACGCGCAGGTCGTCGGCGACACCCTCCAGGTGCTGGTCAACCGCTACCGCCGGACCGGCGCCGGCCCGCTCGACCACACCCTGCTCGGCACCTCGCTGGCCACCTTCGCCCTGCCCGCGCTCACTCCCACCGGGGTCCGGCCGCTGCCGCTGGACGCCCGGATCTCCTGGGGGTCCGCCCTGCTGCGCGACGGCGGCCACACCTACGTGTACGGCACCGAGGCGGCCGGCCAGTCCAAGTTCGCCCACCTGGCCCGCGTACGCGGGGACGACCTCGGCGGCCCGTGGGAGTTCTGGACCGGCGACGGTTGGTCCACCGACGGCCGCGCCTCCGCCCGGGTGCTCAGCGGCGTCGGCACGGCCTACGGCGTGCAGCGGATCGACGGGCGGTACGTGCTGGTGACCCACGAGAACAACCTGGTGTTCAGCGCCGACCTGGTGGCCTACTCCGCCGCCGCGCCGACCGGCCCGTTCGAGGGCCCCGACTACCTGCACCGCGCCCCGGAGACCGCCGCCGGCCACCTCGTCTACGACGCCGACCTGCACCCCGCCCTGGCCCGCCCCGGCAAGCTGCTGGTCTCCTACAACGTCAACGACGTGGACGACGCGGTCACCTACGCCGACGCCGGTGTCTACCGGCCGCGATTCGTCGAGGTCGACTGGCCGCGCCCCCGCCCCGACCGCGCGGACGTGCCCCTCGCGCCCGCGACCCTCACCGCCCGACCGGGCGGCGCCGGCACCGCCGAGCTGGACTGGCCCGCCGTACGCACGGACAGCGAACTGCGCTACCAGGTGCACCGCCGGGATGTCACCGCCGGCCAGACCCACTTCGCCCGGATCGGCGAGCCGACCGCCGAGCCCCGCTTCTCGGCCGACTTCCTGGTGGACCGGCACGACTACGAGTTCCGGGTCACCACCGTCGGCCGGCGTGGCGAGAGCGCGCCCTCACCGGCCGCCCGGATGACCGCCACCGTGCCGCCCCCGCCCCCGCCGACCGGCCTGCGCGCCCAGCCGGGACGCTCCGGGGACGTCACCCTCAGCTGGAACCCGGTGCCCTTCGTCCAGCTCTTCCGCGTCCAGCAGCGTGACCTCACCACCGGGGAACGCACGTCGATCGGCACGTTCACCGGCACCCACGCCACGGTCGAGTTCCTCCAGCACGCCAGGACGTACGAGTTCACCGTGGTCGCGGTCGGCGGCGGCGGCGACAGTCCGCCCTCCCTGCCGGTCCGCGCGACCGCGGTCGTCACACCCCCGGCCGCCCCGGCCGGCCTCACTGCCACCGCTCTGTGGGACGGGACCGTCCGGCTGACCTGGCGGACACTCGGCCGCGGGGTCTCCTACCGGGTCCACCGACGCGACGTCAGCCGGGGGCGGGCGTACGCGCCGCCGGCGCTGGAGTCCGGGGCCAGCCACGTCGCCCGTCACCTGGAACATGGCCGCGAGTACGAGTTCACCGTCAGCGCGGTGAACAGCGGTGGCGAGAGCCCCCAGGCCGACCCCGTCCGCATCGTTGCCCGCTTCGCTCCGCCGGACGCCGCCCCGCGCGGCCTGCGCGCCGAGGCTGGGCCGGGCAGCGTCAAGCTGTCCTGGCGCTCGTCCGTGTCGGGCGGCTGGCACCGGGTCTACCGGCGGGACCTGACCGCCGGGGAGCGCGACTTCACGGAGGAGGCGATCCCCACCCAGGGCACCCGCACCACAGTTGCAGGCCTGCGCAACGGCCACGAGTACGAGTTCACGGTGGCCGCCGCCAATCAGGCCGGCCCCGGCCCGCTCAGCGAACCCGTCCGGGCCACTCCGCAGCTCCCCACGCCGACCGGGCTCACCGGAACGGCCGGCGGGAACGGCGAGGCCCGGCTGAGTTGGGTGTCGGCGGGCCCGGGCCTGGCCTACCGGGTGCAGCTGCGCGATGCCACCGCCGGCGAGACCTGGCGGACCGACCCGTACCCGGTGCACGGCACCCGGCACACCGCAGTGCTGCTGACCCGGGGCCACCGCTACGAGTTCCGGGTGGCCGCGACCGACGGGACGACCGACGGGACGACCAGCGAGCCAGTGTCGGTGGAGGTCCGATGATCCGGCTCAGTCGCCGGCGGCGAGCCAGCCGCCGAGCAGGTGGTGGTCGATCGAGTCGGGCCGGCCCAGCGGCCGCCCCTCGGCCACCCGGCGGCGCAGCTCGTCCCGGGTGAACCAGCGCGCCTCCAGCAGCTCCACGCCGTCCACCCGGACCTCCTCGGAGGCGGCGGTGGCGCGGAACCCGACCATCAGCCCGGCCGGGAACGGCCAGGCCTGCGAGCCCCGGTACGACACCGCGGAGAGGATCACCCCGGCCTCCTCGGCCATCTCCCGGCGGACCGCGTCCTCCAGGCTCTCGCCCACCTCCACGAACCCGGCCAGCGTCGAGTACGCCCCCTCCGGAGCGCCGGCGTGCCGGGCCAGGAGACAGCGGTCGGGCGACCCGGGCGCCTCGACCAGCACGATGATCGCCGGTTCGATCCGGGGGAAGAGCAGCCGCCCGCAGCGCGGCCCCGAGCAGGCCCGCACGTGCCCGCCGTCGCGTGCCACCGTGGCCGAGCCGCAGCTGCCGCAGTACCGCTGCTGCCGGTGCCAGTGCAGCAGCCCGCGCGCGTACGCCTGCACCGCTGCCTGGGCCGGGTCCAGCCAGGCGACCAGGGCGCGCACGTCCGCGGTGGCGGCCGCGCCGGCCAGCCGGGCCGCCTCGAGCGCGGTACGCCCGGAAAGGTCCACGGCAAAGACCGGAGCCTCGCCGTCCAGCCCCAGGAAGACGGTCTCCTCAGCGGCGGCGAGCACCTCGGGGGTGTCGGCCGGGTGCAGCCGGACCGGCGTCTGGTCGGCGGTGACGAGGCAGTGGTCCCGCCAGAGCGGCAGCAGCACGGCCCCGGGATCGGTCAGCCGGGCGGAGATCCACTCCCGGTTGCCGCGCAGCGCTCCCGCCCGGTCCAGCCACCCGCCGCCGTACGCCAGCACCCGATCCGCCACCCGCACACCGTGCCACGGCGGCGGGAGCCTCGGGTGAGCGGGGCCGGCTGCCGGTTGCCGCTGGTCCGACTCGGCGCGAGGGCTGGCAGCACCGGCCTACGCGATCAATTTGCGGGACCGGACAACCGGCTGATCGTCCGCGCCCGTCTGAGGGGTGATGACCCAACGGAGGGACGGGCGATGCGGGATGGTTCGGAATTGGAGTACGTCGACTACGTCACGGCGCGGATTCCCGCGCTGCGGCGGCTGGCGTACCTCCTGGCCGGCGACGAGCACCGCGCCGATGACTTGGTCCAGCAGACCATCACCACGCTGTACGTGAAGTGGCGGCGTGCAGTCGGACGACGCGACGGACACGATCCAGGCTGTCGTGTGGCGCTGCCGGTAACGGGATCGGGCAGATCTCCGCAATCGGCCGGTCCGTAGGGCAAAGTTCACTACCTGGAGACCAGGAGATCCCGGAGAGGGCCGACCCGGCCGGGTCGGCCCTCTCTCGCCAGCGTTCGCGGGGACACCCCTGCCACTGCGGCGTTCGCGGGGGCACCCGTGCCACTGCGGCGGCAGCTTCAGGCGAGCGGGGCCACCGGGGTCGACACGCGGTGACGATGTCGACCGCCCCGCACGATGTCCTCAGGCCGAGAGTTGGCTACCGTAGGTGTTTCTCCGGGGGCCCGCAGCCCCCCACGTGGTACGTCCCGATAGAGGTGGCTGTGACCCTGTACGGCGACAAACGTGTCTCCGACGACCGGCCCACGGTGCAGGTCACCGCGGTGACCTGGCCGGGCGACGAGCCGGAGCCGAGCGGCAAGCCCGGCTCGGGCTGGTCCCGGTCGCGCCGGGGCCGGCTGCTGCTCGCCGGCGGCCTGGCCGCCGTGGTGCTGGCCGGTGTCGGCGGTGCCGGTGCCTACGCGTACGCCGGGGACGTGCCCCGGGGCACGACGGTGCTCGGCGCCGAGCTCGGCGGCCGGAGTCGGGACGAGGCGGCCCGGGAGCTGCGCGCCGAGTTGGAGCGCCGGGCAGCCACCCTGAACGCCCCGCTGACGGTGCTGGTGGGGGAGCAGAAGGCGGAGATCAGGCCGGCCGACGTGGGCCTGGCCATCGACGTCGAGGCCACGGTGGCGGCGGCCGCCGAGGCCGACGCGCCCCCGGTGAGCCGGCTGCTCGGCTCCCGCACGGTCGACCCGGTGGTCACGGTCGACGCCGACCGGCTGGACGCGGCGCTGCGCGGGGTCATGGGCAAGCAGGGTCGCGAGATGACCATGCCGGCGATCATCTTCACCGGCACCACCCCGAAGCCGGTGTACCCGAAGCCGGCCCTGTCGGTGGACCGGGAACACTCCGCCCAGGTCGTCACGAAGGGCTGGCTCGCCGGCGGGCAGGTGACCGTGCCGCTGTTGGAGCAGGCCCCGGCGACCACCGCCGAGGAGGTGGACCGGCTGGTCGAGGAGTTGGCCCGGCCGGCGGTCGCCAAGCCGGTCACGCTCACCACCGACAAGGGCACGGTGACCATCCCGCCGGCGGCGATCGCGCGCGGCCTGCGCTTCTCCGCAGACGAGGCCGGCAAGCTGACCCCCCGGGTGGACGTGAAGCGGCTGCGGGCCGCCCTCGGCGACAAGCTGGCGTCGATCGAGTCGCCGCCGAAGGACGCCACGATGACGATCTCCGGCGGCAAGCCGAAGATGGTGCCCGGCCGCGCCGGCCAGCAGCTCGACTCGGCCGCCCTCGGGCGCGACCTGCTCGCTGTCCTGCCCAAGGCGGACGGGCGGACGGTCAGCGGGCAGCTCAAGCCGGCCGAGCCGGAGCTGACCGAGGCGAAGCTCGGCGCGCTGGGCATCAAGGAGCGGGTCTCCACCTTCACCACCCGATTCCCCGGCGGGCTCTCCTCGCCGCGCAGCCAGAACATCGTCCAGGCCGCCAAGGACGTCGACGGCACGGTGGTGAAGCCGGGTGAGACGTTCTCCCTCAACGGCCACACCGGCGAGCGCGGGTACGACCAGGGCTACAAGGACGCCCCGGTGATCGTCAACGGCAAGCTGGTGCCCGGCGTGGGTGGCGGCGTCTCACAGTTCACCACGACGCTGTTCAACGCCACCTACTACGCGGGCCTGGAGGACGTCGAGCACAAGCCGCACTCGTTCTACTTCAGCCGCTACCCGGCGGTGATCGAGTCGACCATCTTCTGGCCGGACCTGGACTTCAAGTTCCGCAACAACACCCCGCACGGCGTCCTGATCGACACCTCGTACACCTCGAGCACGATCACCGTGTCGATCTGGAGCACGAAGATCTACGACAGCGTCAAGACCGAGTACGGCCCACGCCGCAACATCACCAAGCCGAAGACGGTCCACCTGGAGCCCGGTCCCACCTGCATCGCCGCGGTGGGCAGTGACGGGTTCTCCCAGGATGCCTTCCGGGTCATCAAGAAGGACGGCAAGGTCGTCAAGCGGGAGAAGTTCAGCTGGACCTACGACGCCGAGCCCCGCTTCATCTGCGGCCCCGAGCCGTCCTGACCCCGGTCACGACGAAGCCCCGCCGGCTGATCGCCGGCGGGGCTTCGTTCTGTCGTACGGCCGCTCAGGGCCGCGCCTCGGCCAGTCCCTGCCGTACGCCGTCGGCGTCGCGGTCCGTGCCGTAGACGGGGGTGTCGGGCTGCTGCCGCCAGCTCTCGTCGAGGGTGCCGGCGTCGACCGGGTCGAAGCCGAGCGAGTCGACCAGCTGCACCACGAGCTGCTTCGCGTCGGCGTCGTCGGCGGCCACCGGCAGGCCGATCCGGTCGCCGGCGCCGGCCGGGCGGCCGTTGTCCATCAGGTGCTGGGCCTGGATGTTGTTGAAGGCCTTCACCACCCGGGCGCCCTTGAGGTGCTCGGCGGTCCACCGGCTGGAGCTGAGGCTGCGGTCCAGCAGCTCGGGGATGTCGCCGTCGCGCTGCGGGTAGTAGTTGTCGGCGTCGACGACCACCTTGCCGTCGAACAGCTCCGGGGGAAGTTCGGGGACGGCCAGCAGCGGGATCGCCACGATCACCAGTTCGGCATCCTGCACGGCCTGCTCCACCGTGCCCGCGGTGGCGCCGGTCTCCTGCGCCAGGTCGGTGAGGGTCTGCGGCCCCCGCGAGTTGGCGACTGTCACGTCGTGGTCGAGGGCGCGCAGCCGCCGGGTGAGAGTCCCACCGATGTGCCCCGAGCCGATGATTCCGATCTTCATGACCACTCCTGCCTCCGCCGGTCCCGACGGTCAGTTCCGGTCGTACGGTGAAACAGGTACCCCGACCGGTCCGCACCGATTGCGGACGAGGCGTACTCCACGTCACGTTTCCCGCCATTACGGCGGGGGACCACGCGGCGGCGCGGTCCCGCACCGACGGTACCGAGAAGACGTGGGCCACCCGGGCGATTCGCAGAACGAGGGGCAGGTTGATTTCCGGGGGGTGGATATGCCAATCAGGGCCACCCCTTGAAAGGGGTGGCCCTGATCGAATGGTTGTCCGGCGGTGTCCTACTCTCCCACACCCTCCCGAGTGCAGTACCATCGGCGCTGGAGGGCTTAGCTTCCGGGTTCGGAATGTTACCGGGCGTTTCCCCTCCGCCATGACCGCCGTAACTCTATCGACATGTCAAACAACTCGACCAGCAGCTTTTGCTGGGTGTTGTTCGTTTGTCGGGAGTTGCACAGTGGACGCGTAGCAGCTTTGTAGTCAAGTCCTCGGCCTATTAGTACCGGTCAACTGAACCC